>NZ_QPMJ01000005.1 GCF_003369835.1 Halorussus rarus
GTTCATCGAGAACTTCCGGCCGGGCCGACTCGAGGAGTGGAACCTCGGTTGGGAGACCCTCTCGGAGATCAACCCGGAACTGGTGATGGTCCGGACCACCGGCTTCGGCCAGACCGGCCCCTACAAGAATTTCCCCGGCTTCGGCACCCTCGCCGAAGCCATGAGCGGCTTCGCCCACACCACTGGGCAGGCGGACGGGCCGCCGACGCTGCCGCCGTTCGGGCTGGCGGACGCGATCTCGGCGATGCATTCGACGTTCGCGACGATGTTCGCCTTGTACTGGCGCGACGTCAACGACGGTACGGGCCAGTACATCGACTCCAGCGTGCTCGAGCCCATCTTCGGCGCCCTCATGCACTCACAGGTCGTCGAGTACAGCGAACTCGGCATCGTGCGCGAGCGGATGGGCAATCGAATCCCGTTCACCGCCCCGCGGAACACGTACAAGACGAAAGACGACCGGTGGGTGGCGATCTCGACCAGCGCCGAGAACATCGCCGAGCGCGTCCTCCGGCTGGTCGGCGGCGAGGACCTCGTCAACGACCCCCGCTTCCAGACGATGAGGGACCGAGTGGAACACGTCGAAGAACTGGATGCGATCATGCAGGACTGGTTCTCCGAACACACCCGCGAGGAGGCGCTCGAGGAGTTCCGCGAGGTCGAAGCCGCAATCGCGCCCGTCTACAATATCGAGGACATCTTCGAGGACCCTCACTTCAACGCCCGCGACGCCATCATCGAGATCGAAGACGAGGAACTCGGCGAGATTGCCCTCAGCGGTGTGTTTCCGAAGCTCTCGGCGACGCCGGGCCGCGTCGACCATCCCGGCCCGCCGCTGGGCGACAGTACCGAAGAGATACTACTCGATCGCACTTCACACACCAGTAGTACCATCGCCGACCTCGAGGAGCGAGGCGTCATCAACTCCGGCGACTGAAGCGGACTCACGTCGAACCTCGCCGAGGGGAGCGAAGTCGGAACGGCAGTACGGTGCACGCGACCAGCGTTCTTTCGAGCCAAAGTATAAGCCACGATAGGGAGTATCTAACACATGGAGATTCGCAGGTCGCTACTGTCGACGCCAGCGAGCGATATGGAAATGCTCCGCAAGGCCGCAGCATCGAGTGCAGACGAGGTGTTGTTCGACCTCGAAGACGCAGTCGCTCCCGATATGAAAGCGCGGGCCCGCGAAAACGTCGTCACCGCCGTGGACGAGTTCGACTGGGGGGACAAACTCCTCACGTTCCGGATGAACGACCTCACGCTCCCCTACGCGTACCGCGATCTCGTGACCGTCGTCGAAGCAGTCGGTGACGAGATGGACACCGTCACGGTTCCGAAGGTCGAGCGTGCGGAGGACGTGTACGTCGTCGAGACGCTCCTCTCACAGATCGAGGCCCAGATGTCGATAGCGAATCCCGTCGGTCTCAAGATACTTGTCGAGGAGACAGAGGCGCTGCAGAACATCGACGAAATCGCGGCCGCCAGCGACCGAATCGAGACCATGGACTTCGGGTCCGGCGATTACTCGGCGTCCATCGGGGTGGACCACCCCTCGGCGAAGTCCGACGCCGAGGAGACGAGCGATCTCTGGCACTACGCGCGCCACCGACTCCTGAACGCGGCCCGTTCGAACGGGATCGTCCCGGTCGACGGGGCGTACGCCGACTTCAGCGACGCCGAGGGGTATCGTCAGGAGTGCAGAGCGGTCGAACGGGCGGGATACGTCGGAAAGTGGGCGATCCACCCCGATCAGATTCAGATCGCCAACGAGGTGTTCACGCCGAGCCGAGACGACATCGAGTACGCCGAAGCGGTCATCGAAGCCCTCGACGGGGGCCGGGAGGAAGATGCAGGGGCGGTGAACCTCGATGGCGTCATGGTCGACAACGCCCACTATCGGCACGCTCGGCGGACGCTCGAACGCGCCGACGAACTTGATCTTCGACGATGAGTGACCGGAACCCCTACGGGACCGCCGAAACGACTAGTTCGCGATGTTCGGTGTGATTCAGCAATGAAAGCAGTTGTCTGTTACGACTTCGGAGAGTCCGCAGTCGAAGAGATTCCTCGACCCGACCCGGACCCGACGGAGGTACTGGTCGAAGTCCACCAGGTCCAGTTGAGCGTCACGGAGTGCAGTCTCTACAGGGGCGAGGAGATCACCCACTACGAGGCCATTACGTCTCGGCTCGGCCCCGACGGGGCGAAGTTGTTCGGACACGAGTTCTGTGGGCAGGTGGTAGAGACGGGCGAGGAGGTGACCGAGTTCGATACCGGTGACCGCGTCTACGCCCCCGGAAAGATTCCCTGTCTCGAGTGTGCGTCCTGCGAGGCCGGGTACACTCACCTGTGCCACGACAAGGACAACATCGGGTACGAGCGTCCCGGAGCGCTGGCGGAGTACGTTACGGTGCCCGCGCACCCGCTCGAAACGCTCTCCGACGGGATTTCAGATGCCGAGGGAGCGGCGATGCAGCCGTTCTCCACGTCGGTGCTCTCGGTTCACGACGCCGAAATCGAGACCGGCGATGTAGTCGTCGCCGTGGGAATGGGTGTGATCGGCGCTCAGTGCGCACAACTTGCGCTCAGACAGGGGGCCAGTACGGTGTTCGGCGTCGATATCGTCGACGAGAAGCTCACGCTCGCCGAATCGTACGGGGTCGAATCGATCGACGCTCGCGAGGAGGACCCTGTCGAACGGATAGTGGCGGCGACGGACGGAATCGGTGCGGACGTGGCATTCGAAGCTGTCGGCGGCTCGCAGGACCGGCTGACCGACGGAGACGGGCCGATCACACAGGCGTTTCGCGCTCTTCGGACCGGGGGAACTCTCGTCCAGGTGGGCCACATCGCGGGTGATGTCTCGGCGACCGCACGGGACCTCCGGGACAAATGTCTGACGTGGCGCCACCCGCTGCGCGGAAATCCGCAGCTCGGTCCGAACGCCTCGCCAGGCGAGGTCGCGCCCGAGTTGGTTGACGATGGGCTAGTCACGATAGACGATCACATCACTCACGAACTCGACGGTCTCAGTTCGTTCGAGAGAGCGGTCGAGATGACGCTGAACAAGGAAGAGTACGGAGCGCTCGGACCGGCGCAAATCGTGGTCGACTAACGTTCAGCATCGGAGCTCCGTCGCGGAGACGAATCACGGCGTAATGCGATCGACGACCGCGTCGGTGAACGTTTCGGTCGTCTCGTCACCGCCGATATCGGGCGTTCGGACGCCCGAGTCGAGAGCATCGTTAACCGCCGTCTCGATTGTCGCCGGTGCGTCCCCGACAGCAGCATCCCCGTTGGATTCTATCCACTCGAG
The DNA here is from genome assembly GCF_003369835.1 of Halorussus rarus. Taxonomy (NCBI): domain Archaea; kingdom Methanobacteriati; phylum Methanobacteriota; class Halobacteria; order Halobacteriales; family Haladaptataceae; genus Halorussus; species Halorussus rarus. The sequence continues at coordinate 3,320 of NZ_QPMJ01000005.1, forward strand.
CAACATGGCGGCGGAGAGGATCATCGCCGCGGGGTTTGCGATACCTTCGCCCGCGATGTCCGGCGCCGCACCGTGACTGGCCTGCGCCATCGCGTGTTCGGCACCGTAGTTGAGACCCGGCGCTACGCCGAGGCTTCCGACAACCCCGGCGGCTTCGTCGGACAGGATATCACCGAACAGATTGGTCGTCACCACGACGTCGTGGTCGGTTGGGTTGCGAACCAGTTCCATGGCGAACGCGTCGACGAGGGACGTCTCTAACGTAACGTCGGGGTAATCGTCGGCGACCGCCCGGCACTCCTCGAGGAACAGTGCCTCGCCGTGTTTGAGAACGTTCCCCTTGTGGACGGCTGTTACGTCCTTGTCGTGAGCGTCGGCGTGGGCGAACGCCGCTTCGGCAATCCGTCGGGACTCCTTCCGCGTGACGACGCGGACCGACAGTGCGGTGTCTTCGGTCGGCATGAACCGGCCGTCGCCGATGTGCATGTTCCGGTCGGCGAGGAACCCTTCGGTGTTCTGTCGGAATACGGTGACTTCCATCCCCTCGGGACCGAGGCTCTCGTACGCGCGAATCGGACGGACGTTCGCGTACAGGTCGAACTCGGAGCGGAGCGTGCTGCTGGGGTTCTGGTTCGCGGGGTCGTCCTCGGGGTACTCGCCGGCGAGAATCGGCCCGAGAAACCACCCGTCGCACTCCTCTAGCGCTTCGAGCGTCGTCTCCGGAACCGTCGATCCGTGCCTCTCGTAGCCCTCCCAGCCGACGGGTAACTCGACGAATTCCGCATCGGCCTGACTCGCTTCTACCGCTCGTCGTGCTGCCGAGACGATTTCCGGCCCGATTCCGTCTCCCGGCAGGATTCCGAGTCGAAGTACCATCCAGTGATGTAACGTAATCGATCGTGTTATACGTTCCCGTACGGTCAACATTGACTCCCGGCGCCCCTGAGGGACAACTTCCTTATAGTCCGTCGTAAAGTACCGAACATGATACGGTCGTTCGATGGTACAACACCCCAAATCGCGGACTCGGCGTACGTGGACGAGGCGGCAGTCGTCATCGGTGATGTCGTCATCGAGGCGGAGGCGAGTGTCTGGCCGAACGCGACCCTTCGAGGTGATAGCGATAGAATCGTCGTGGGAGCCGGTGCCAACGTCCAAGATAACGCCGTGTTACACGAGGACGCCGTTCTCGAACCGGAGACCACAGTCGGCCACAGCGGTATCGTCCACGCCGCAACGGTCGCAGAGGGCGCGCTCGTGGGGATGAATGCGGTAGTCCTCGACGATGCACGTATCGGCGAAGACGCGATCGTCGGGGCCGGAGCCGTCGTGACCGAGGGTACCGAAGTACCGACCGAAACGCTCGTGACCGGCATACCCGCAGCATCGAAGGCCGAACTCGACGAGCCTCGTTCGGCGACGACCGCCGAGCATTACGTAGAACTCGCGAACCGCTACGAGGAGACCTCCAGACGTATCGAGTGACGAACGCGAGTGCCTCGCGCCTACGGAGCCGACAGACCGCCGATCGTCGTCGCTGAAAATCGGCGCCGGCGGAGCAGTACATTGCGGGCCTGTCGCCGAAAGAAGTACGTCGTTCGACTAGTCCGCCGAGAGCTGCGCCCTAGTGTGAGGAAGCTTCCCACCGGCAGCGAGCAGTTCGCGTTCCCGGTCGTTCACCCGTAGGGTGGCTGGAGCGTCCCACTCGTCGTTCACCCGCACGGTGAACTCCGTCCGTCCGTTTAGCACCGCACTTACGACGTCGTCGACCAGTTCGATATCATCACCCTGCCTGATGCTGTCGTAGGTCTCGTCGTCGATAGTCAGCGGCAACAACCCGAAGTTGATGAGGTTGGCCTTGTGGATCCGGGCGAGGCTCTTCGCGAGGACGCCGTGGACGCCCAAGTACATCGGACAAAGGGCAGCGTGTTCGCGCGAGGAGCCCTGCCCGTAGTTCTCGCCGGCGACGAGGAAGCCGCCGTCGGCCGCCTCCGCGCGCTCGGCGAAGCTTCCGTCGACCCGTGAGAGGGTGAACTCCGAGAGTTTGGGGACGTTCGAGCGGTACATCGACACCTCCTTGGTCGCCGGGATCACGTGGTCGGTGGTGATGTTGTCGCCCATCTTCAGCAGGGCCGGTCCGTCGAGGTCGGACCCTAACTCATCTTTGAGCGGGACGTCGCCGATGTTCGGGCCCTTGACGAGCTCGTCGTCGACCGACTCCTCGGGGAGGATGATGTCGGAGTCGGGCGTACCGTTGTACAGTTCGGGCATCTCGCGGCCGGGTGCCGCCAGACCGAGCTCGTCGGCGAAGTCCCTCGGGTCGACGATCTCGCCCGCGATAGCCGACGCGGCCGCGACCTCCGGCGAGCAGAGGAACACCGCGTCGTCCTCCATCCCCGAACGGCCCTCGAAGTTGCGGTTGAACGTCCGGAGCGACACCGAATCGCTCGCTGGAACGTGACCGGCGCCGATGCAGGCGCCGCAGGTCGCCTCGGAGAAGTTGACGCCGGCCGCCATCATCTCGGCGACCCAGCCCTCCTTCGCGAGCATCTCGGAGGCCTGCTTGCTGCCGGGTGCGACGATCATCTCGGTCGACTGGTCGGTTTCGCGGCCCTCGAGTATCTTTGCGACCGGGAGGATGTCCTCGTAGGCGCCGTTGGTGCAGGAGCCGACGATGACCTGGTCGACCTCGGTGCCCGCGACTTCGCCGACGGGCACGACGTTGTCGGGCATCGACGGCTCGGCGACCAGTGGCTCGATAGCCGAGAGGTCGATCGCGAGTTCGTCGTCGTAGTCGGCGTCGTCGCCGGGGGCGAGTGGCCGGAAGTCGTCCTCGCGATTCAATCGGCGGAAGTACTCCTCCGTGCGCTCGTCGGACGGAAAAATGGAAGTCGTCGCTCCGAGCTCCGTCCCCATGTTCGAGATCACCGTTCGTTCGTGCGCCGAGAGGCTCTCGATGCCGGGTCCGGTGTACTCGAACACCTTACCGACGCCGCCCTTCACGGAGAGTCGACGGAGCAGCTCGAGGATGACGTCCTTCGCGGTCGCCCACTCGGGAAGTTCACCCTCCAGTCTGACGTTGACGATCTCCGGCATCTCGATGTAGTAGGGTGCCCCGCCCATCGTCGTGGCGATGTCCAGGCCCCCGGTGCCGATGCCGAGCTGACCGAGTCCGCCCGCCGTCGGCGTGTGCGAGTCCGCACCGAGCAGGGTCTTGCCGGGCGTGACGAAGTTCTCCTTGTGAACCTGGTGGAGGATTCCGGTTCCCGGACGGGCGAAGTACGCCCCGAACGTGCCTGCCGCGCTTCGGAGGAACCGATGGTCGTCGGAGATCTTGAAGTCCGGCTGATAGGTCTGGTGGTCGCAGTGTTGACCGGCGATTTCGACCTGAACCTTGTCCAGGTCGAGGGCCTCGAACTGCAGCCAGACCATCGTCCCCGTCAGGTCGTGTGCAAGGACTTGGTCGATCTCGATGCCAATCTCCTCGCCAGTCTCGAGTTCCCCGTCGACGAGATGATCTGCGAGTATCTTCTCCGTGAGGGTCCGTCCCATGATACCTTTCGATTTGGGGGCTCTCGTTAAATGTGTTTGTCCGCTCGGTCGCAGCACAACGTTGTCTCGAACAGTACGCCTTCAGCGTTCCCGCAGTCGACGGTACCTATGTGCATCGATACGGGTAACTGGAACCTTCCATGTCGAAGTGGGGAATGCCAAGTCGAATCTCCGGTAACGGTATCCTACGCGATTCAACAGGATTTGCTGCTCACAACAAAGTGAGTCCCAGCTCATGGTGACGACCTTGTCTATCTGACCGATGGGTTCTTGCTCCCGACCGCCAGTTCAGTCGGATAAGACAGAGGGAAATTTATTTGCTTACTTCGTCCATTTACTCACATCTTGGCTAAGGATTCAGAACAGAAGCGGGAGGCGGCAGACTCGTTCAATATGTACGCCTCGGCGTATGTGGAAAGTCATATCCATCAGAGTGGTGATGACTTGGAGACGCTTGCTGAGTAGTGTGCAAACGCTGAGCAAGCCCTTGATATAGCGACCGGCGCAGGTCATACTGTGGGTGCCGTCTACAAGTCCGGTGTCCTTTCGGTGGTAGCGACTGATGCCGCACCAACCATGGTCGCGACAGTAAAAGCGAAGTTTCCAAGCATTATAGGAGCTGTTGCTGACGCTGAGCAGTTACCGTTTCCGGATGATATGTTCGACGCTGTAATGTGTCGTATCGCTGCTCATCACTCCCTCCAGAGACATTTGTAAACGAAGTAGCCCGAGTAACTGAATCAGGTGGAGTATTCGCGTTCGAGGGCAATATTGCACCCGAAGACGAACAGCTCGATGAGTTTTTTGAACTCGGTCGGACGATTGCGTGATCCGACTCATCACAGGTCATACACTGAATCGGAATGGTGTGAGTGGTTTCAGGCCGCCGGATTTGATGTCGAAGGGTATTTTGCGATTAATAAAATCATTAATTATCAAACTGGGCTGAGAAGCTCGACACACCAGCAGAATGTTGTTGGTTCGTCGGGGCTCACAGTCTAATTTAGTACCTCCTCCGCTGGCGTCGTTCCGTCGAGTACTTGATACACCCTCTGTCGTTTGTAGTAATGTGCAAAATACGCAAGATATTTGCGGGCACTCGCCTGACGTCCACCCATGAATTGTGGAAGCGGTCGATCCGCATCTTGAGGGCATGAAACCATTTTTCAATGTGGCTTCGGTCAGCGTAGTCAAGTATCCGTTCAATCCGATTCGAGAGAGGGTAGTCAGATAACAGTAGCTATCGACGAGATACACTGCGTCCGAGAAATTTTGTTTCTTGGTGAGTTGATGCAGAAACACAGCTGCTGGGTCGGTATCGCGCCGCCCAAAAAATGCGACATCAAGCAGCAGTTTTGGCTCGGTAACTATTGCAGCGTATACCCAAGACCACTCACCGTTAGTCCGGAACGCGGTCCCGTCAACCGCGACCCATGTCGGCGACGCCGATGGCGGGTCGCACCCACTGACAGCCAACCGATGTACCCAGTGTCAAACCGCTCCACGAGAACATTATACACTTAAGACCGACAAAACCGATGTAGTCTCCCGAAACGAATAGCCTGTTTCGTGGAGACGGACGCCGAACGCCCTGACGGGCGTCGCCGTCCGCTCATCCTCTCAGGTTTCTTCTAAGTCCGTCTCCAAGATCTTGTTAAGCAAATCTACGAGCAGTTCGGACACGATACTCCACGACCTGCTCGTTCCTCAAACTGGCTCAACCAGACCGTGGGCGTCGGGGGAATATTCTACATCGGCCAGCACTCATCGAGTAGAATTTCCAATTATGGGTTTTGACCTCGGTAAGTATCTCACAGAAGTTCGATTTCAGAGAGGCTTAGCTCCGGGATGGCAGACAAGTGGTCCATCCCAATAAGAGGACTTATTTTATAGCAAATAGATATTCGCCGGGCAAATCGTCATACTCCTTCGGTATCGGGTATTTAACATGGCGTTTCCTCTCCATAAGTGTTAATTACCATGTTTTTCAAACGATACGAGTACCAAAACCGGCTTTCTGAATTTCCACCTCTATTGGGATGCATTCATTGCACGCTCGGTGCGGTATTTGGCAACCTCATTATTTATCCGATTGGGCCTCAGGCGTGCGAGACAACCACGTTCGTGTGAACTCTTAACACTGAGAAGGTCGACAGTAGAGTCGCACATGGCGACAGAGCATCACGACCGCACGTTCGTGCGGACGTTCTTCACGTCACCGACCGCCGTCGAGGGCGACGACACCGCCGAGATGCTGCGTAAGGCCTCCCAGCTCGAGGGGATGCAAGCGCCCGACGTCTGGGTGCCCGACAACGAGGACGCGACGGCGCCGAGCATGCGCGACGAGGGCGTCGAGAACATCTTGGACGTGGTCGCCGAGCACGGCGCGGACTTCCCCGGCGAGATCCACCCGCGCGTGGTCTGGCACCGCGACGACCCCGAGACGCGGCGACGGGGCTTCGAGCACATGATGCAGTTGGCCGACCCCGACGCGGGGGCGATAGAGCACATCGACGGGTTCGTGGTTCCGGAGGTGGGCGCCATCGACGACTGGAAGAAAGCCGACGAGTTCATCACCATCGTCGAGGCCGAGAACGGCCTCGAGGAGGGTAGCCTGGCGATGTCGCCCATCGTCGAGAGCGGCGAGGCCGAGCTCGCGATGTCCCGCATCGACCGGGAGATCGGCAAGCGCTCGAACAACTTAGAGCGACTCTTCATGCTGGTCGACGGCGAGGTCGACTACACCAAGGACATGCGCGCTCAGACCCCGGCGGGCGACCTGCCGCCGTGGCCGGAGCTGCGGCACAACACCTCCCGGGCGGCGAGCGCGAACGACCTGATCGCGGTCGACGGCCCGTACGACGACATCCGGGACGTCGAGGGGTACCGCCGGCGGATGACCGACAACCGGGCGAAGGGGATGACGGGCATCTGGTCGCTGACGCCCGGCCAGGTCGTCGAGGCGAACACGGAGCCCCTACCGCCCCAGGAGGGCAGCTACCTGCTCGACCTCGGGGACGACACCGTCGAGTTAGAGCGGACCGGCGACGACGCCCACGCCTACGACGGCGACGACGTGGAACTCGAAAAACTCGGAGACGGGCGATACCGGCTCCGGATCGGACGCGAGGAACGCGAACTCGACGAGGACGAACTCCACGACGAGCTCCGGGACCGGCTCCAGTACGTCATGGCGATGGACGACTACGTCGAGTCGATGACCGAGTTCGAGGAGGCCAAGGAGTCGGGGAAGGGCGCCATCTCGATGTCGCGGACCGCGCGACTCGTCCTCGGCGGCACCGAGTTCGAGGTCACGCGCGACCGGATGTGGGACGAGGCCACCTACCAGGCGGCGAAGACGCCGATTACCCTGTTCCAGGAGGTGTACGAGGCGCGGCCGGACCAGCGCGACGACCTCGAGGAGCGGTACGGCCGCGAGGTCGTGGACCGCGCGATGGACGTCGGGTAGCGCCCGCTCCTACGTCGACGGGGCGCATGAGGACCGATAGCGAACGGTGATGGGAGTGTGATGTGTCGAGCACGTCGGGACTGCGACTTCGACTGTCCACCGACGGTCGCCCGACTGCCCCCGACGAGAATCCAGCTATTTAATTCGGCAGCGTCGCACGGTCGCGTATGAATCGGACCCGGTTCTCTGCGGTACTCGGCGTCGCGGCCGTACTCGTCTCGTTTCTCGGCATCCTCGGCGGCGTCTCGACTGCGCCGTGGTTCTCGTGGGCCAGCAACGATCTCTCGGACCTCGGTATCTCGGCCGGTCCCGAGCGGTGGCTGTTCAACTACGGGTTGATACTATCGGGGATCGTCGGCCTCGGGTTCCTCCCCGCGCTGTGCGCGACCGCACGGCACCGCGCGCATCGACTCGCGCTCGTCCCGTTCGCGGTCGCGATGGTCGCCGTCGCCGGCGTCGGCGTCTTCCCCGCCGACCAGCCGCAAGCACACGCCCTCTCGGCCGTTACCGCCTACGTCGCGTTCGTGGCGACGCCCGTTGTCTACGGTGTCGGCGATCTGTTGGCGGGCGCCGGCAATCGCGGCGCGGCGACGATAGCCAGCGCCGTCATCCACCTCGGTCTCTGGGTGCTGGCGGTCGCGTCGCTCGGGGAGACGCTGACCGGAATCGCCGTCCCGGAGTTCGTCGGCGCCACTCTGTTCAACGCGTGGGTCCTCTATACCGCGTTCCGGGCGTGGCGCTGACTACTGAACCCGACATCTCGACGGTCCGGTCCCGGACCACGACGAGGCGACGAGAAAAACGGCGCATCGACGCCGTTTTTGTTTCGGCCAGTCGCGTCGACGAGGTCGCTCAATACGTTTCGACGTCGAGACCGTCGATCCGCTCGAAGTGGTCGCTGTTGCGAGTGACGACCGGCTCGTCGGTGAGTAACGCGGTCGCACCGATGAGACAGTCCTCGCGGTCGATCTCTTCGCCCCGGGAGCGGAGCCCGCCCGAAATCTTCCCCGCTTTCTGCATCACCGTATCGTCGGCGGGAACGACGTGGCGGGTGTCTAGCACGTCGAGTATCTTCCGCTGGCGTTTCTCGGGGACGTCTAACTGCGGAACGGCTTCGTAGAGTTCGAGGACGGTGATCGAGGCGACCTTTTCGGGGCGGTTCTCCTTCTCGATGCGGTCGAGATACGCGAGCGCGTCAGGGTCATCGTGCAAGATGTCGATAACGAACGACGTGTCCTCGATCATCCGTCGCTCCGCAAGTCCGAATCGAGGCGGTCGCGCCGGTCGCGGGACCGGTCCCGTCCCTCCTCGATTTTGCCCTCGAGCTCCTGGGCTTCCTCGTCGGAGAGAATGCCGGCGACCTCCTTCCACGAGCGTTCACCCGCGATCCGCTTGACGACCTCCGAGAACGACTCTCCTTCCCGTTTATGGGCCTTGAGGCGTTCGTAGGCCTCCTCGTCGAGAGAGATTGTTTTGGTCGCCATCTCAATACACAGTCGTGTGTGTAGATGTATAAAGGTACGGGCGAACGCCCGGAAGTGGTCGAGCGTTACTTTATTGAAACCCCGTCTATGCAGCCGGGGGTCACACGTTTGGCCCGCATTCGGGGGAATCGGTTCGGTGATTCGTCGGTCGTCTGCCAATTTGACCGCCTCGCGGCCGAGGGGTCGGTTCGTCTGAGGCGCGAGCGAATCGGTCGGGTTGGTTCGACGCGCCCTCGCGGTATTACTACATCGAATACGCCGCCCTCCGAGTATGGTCTATTCCCTATGGAACGTTTTTACGGGTCCGCGTCCTTCCTTCTGGTATGGCAGCGAGCGACTCGCCGCCGATCGGTCTCGCCCACCCGACCGTGAACCCCGAGTCCGGGGTCGGCCCGGCGGACCGCCGGACCGACCGCTGCGCGTGCAACGACTGCGACTACACCGTCGAGACGGGCGACGATCTGCCGCCGAAGTGCCCCGACTGCGGCGGCGCGCTGATCCGGTTCACCTCGTAGTTGTACGCAGCGGGCGCGGCGATCAGTCTGGACGAACGCCACCGCTGGCGGACGCCCGTGCGAGTGCTCGCGACTCGTCCCGCGGAAGCGACCGACGACCAGCGGTGCCGGAGTCGATTCCGGAAGAGCATTTACCGTTCTCTCCCGTAGCCATCGCCATGTACGGAATCCTCACGAGCAGTCCCGCGCTGGTCAGGGAGGACGTCGGCGACTTCGCCCACTTCGTCGCCGAGGACGTGAGCGGTCGACGCGGCGACCCGCTCGACGGCGCGATCAACTCCGTGGCCTGCTGGGGGGACACGCAGGTCGTCGCGGACGACCCGGAGCGGGCCGCCGTCGCGGGCGACGGGACTCGCGCGACGCCCGACGCCGAGGGTCACCACTGGGGCACCGTCTGTCCGACCGACTCCGACTACCGCGCCGGACTCCTCGACCGGGTCGAGACGGTCGGCGCTGCGGGCGACGTCAGGCTCACCACCGTCGGGTTCCCAGGCGCCGGGTTCTGCCGGTGCAGTCGGTGCGACCGCCAGTTCGCGGCGATCGACCGCGACGACAGGGTCGCGTGGCGGACCGAGACGGTCACGGAGTTCGTCCGGGACGCATCGGACCGGGTCGCGGGCGACCTGCTCGTCACGCTGTATCCGGACCCCTACCCCGGGAACCTCCGCGAGCGCGCCGGGCTGGATCCGGAGTCGCTCGCACCCCTCGTCGACGGCTTCCTCGTTCCGCTCTGCGGTATCGGGTACGAGACGACGTACTGGGTCGAGTCGCTGGCCCGCGGCTTCGCTCGCGAACTCGGAGGACTCGACGCGCGGCTCACCGTCCAGCTCTCGGCGTCCGAAGCCGGTGCCGACCGGCTCGTCGACGTGACCCGACAGATCGACCCGCACGCCGACGCGGTCGTCTACGGGACCGACGAGGAGAACGTCGACACCACTCGGGCGGTCCTCCGTCGGTGCGGGACGGCCGAGCCGCCGTCGCCTCCCGCCTGAAGTTCTCTGCGGTACTCTCCGATCGACGGGGCGAGGCGCCGGAACGACCTGCTCCGGTCAGTACTCGGTGCCCTTGCGGGCGCGCTGCCCGTCCTCGATGGGGTGGCGCTCCTTGCGGACGTTCGTGACCAGGTCGGCGTGGTCGAGGAGGTACGTCGGCCGCTCGTGCCCGCCGGTGAGAACGAGTTCGAGGTCGTCGGGCTTCGACTCGACGAGGTCGACCACAGTCTCGGGGGCGAGCAGGTCGCGGTTCACCGCGTAGAGTATCTCGTCGAGGATCAGCATGTGTACACCCTCGTCGGCCGGCGCGTCGGGCGGTCGGGGCGCGGCGAGGTCGGCGTCCCCGGCCGCCGCCAGCAGCTCCTCGGCCCGGGCGAGTCCGCCCTGGGCCTTCGCGGCGTGCTCGTCGTCGTCCGAGCCGTCGAGGAAGCCGTGCCAGCCGTAGTGGCCGGTGTTCTCGTAGCTGAAGCCAGGGAACCGCTCGATGGCGTTGTACTCGCCGCGGACGGCCTCGACGCTCGACGCGCCGCCCTTCATGAACTGGAGCACGTGGACCCGGAAGCCGTGGCCCGCGGCCCGGAACCCCATCCCCATCGCGGCGGTGGTCTTGCCCTTGCCGTCGCCCCACCAGACCTGCACGAGGCCGAACTCCTCGGGCGCCGACGGTTCGATGGGCTCCGCCTCGGGTGACGTGCCTCTTCCCGGCGTCTGTGCGTGCAGTTCGTCGCGGTCGTCAGTAGGTTGCGTGTCTCGTGACATGGTCAGAGATTATCGACGAATCGGTCGAACGCGCCGCTCTCGGCGTGGACGTGGGCGTAGGTGCCCAGCGTTCGGTACTCGGTGAGCCCGTCGCGGTCGCCGTCGACGCCCGACCCCCGTTCGACGTCGAACGCGAACCGGGCGTCGGCGCCGACGTCGGCGCTGGAGTAGTGGAACTCGTGGCCCCGGACGGCGTCGTTCGCGCCGGCGGTGAGCGTCGGTTCGCGGGCGCGGAGTTCGACGTGGTCCAGCGCCTGGTACCGGTCGTGCATCCGGACCTCAGCGGGGAGCACCCCCGCCATCTCGTAGGTCTCCCCGTCGGCGGTCGTCAGCGACTCGCTCAGCGCCATCAGCCCGCCGCACTCGGCCAGCATCGGGACGCCGTCCTCGGCGCGGCGGCGCAGCGACGCGAGCGCCGGCCCGTCGGCGAGGGCGGCGGCGTGCAGTTCAGGATAGCCGCCGGGGAGGTAGACGCCGTCCGCGACGGGAACGTCGTCGCCGTCCGTCGGCGCGAACGTCACGACCTCGGCGCGCGAGCGGAGCCGGTCGAGCGTCGCCGGATAGACGAACCGGAACGCGTCGTCGCGCGCCACGGCGACGCGCGCGTCGCGAGTCGTTCGTCGGTCGCTCCCGTCGCGAGTCGACCGCCGGTCGTCGCCCGACTCGGGTCGCGGCGGCTCCCTGGCGACCGCCAGCAGTCGCTCGGCGTCGACGTGCTCGGCGGCCTCGTCGAGGGTCTCCCGGTCGAGCGGAGCCTCCGCGCCCATGTGGAGACCGAGGTGGCGATCGGGGATCTCGAGGTCGGGAGTCGGCGGAATCCGGCCGAAGTAGGTCAGGTCCTCGGGGAGGGCGTCGGCGATACCCGCCTCGTGCCGGCCGCCGTGGGCCCGCTGGGCGATGACGCCCGCGACGTCGACGTCGCGACCCGCGTCGGCGGCGTACTCCCGGAAGCCCAGCGCGGTCGCGGCCACGCTCTCCATCCCGGCGCTGGCGTCGACGACCAGGACCACCGGGAGGTCGAGCGCCTCGGCGACCATCGCCGTGCTGGACCGGTCGCCGTCGTACAGCCCCATGACGCCCTCGACGACGCAGACGTCTCCCTCGCCCCGGTGGTAGTTCCGCCGGAGTCCGCCTTCGCCTTCGAGCCAGACGTCGAGAGTGCGCGAGGGGCGTCCGGCGACGGTCGCGTGGTGGCTGGGGTCGATGAAGTCGGGGCCGGCCTTCGCCGGCTGGACCGAGCGGCCCGTCGCCTCCAGGGCCCGGACGACGGCGAGCGTGGCGACTGTCTTGCCCACGCCCGACCGCGTTCCGCCGACGACGACGCCCTTCACGGTTTCACCACGGGGTCGGACCACCTCGCCACGGGTTCACGCTCCGAACTGTACATCCGGGTTGTAGTTAGTGCAAGCTAACTTTAATCGTTTGGTGCGGCTGCGAGGCAGGGGAAGGGCGACCGAGCTGGACCTTCCTCCACCGTAAGACAAACTCTCGACGCACACCGACAGGCTTCGCGAGCAGAACAGTAGCTACGAGGTCGTCGACGTCGCGGGGTAGTCCGATCGGCGAGACGCCCGGTGGTACGAGTGCGGGAACGACTTCTCGACCGCGCCGCGTCGCCGACTACCGGGTGGTGTACTCCGCTGGCCGACTTCCTCGAGTGACGACAACGCCGCTCATATACACGCTCAGTATCTCGCACGCATCGTCTCAATCTACTTAGTGGCTGTCAGAAGCGTCCTGCTGGATAGGGGGCGCGTAGTCAGCAGTGCGACCATTATATCTGCTTTAGGCCGAACAACCAATTAATTACGCTTCGGGTAGCATCGCCGGATCCAGCAGTACAGCCTCGGCACGGTAGTCAGCGTAGAGTGACTCGGCCCATGACACAACGGCAGGGTTCTCGACTACCACCAATCCCCGAACTACATCCCTGGCTTCCTCACTGGCCCAGATTCCGACCGCTTCATCGATGACATGGAAACTGATTGGAACCTCTCCGTCATAGATTAAGACGTCACCTCTCTCCGCTCGTGTCCGCCATAGTGGTATTTGTTTTGGCTCCGCGGCGAGCGTATCGAACCAGTCAGCTTGAATCACGGATTCGGACTCCAATTTTCCCGCGACACACTGATCATGGATTAACTGCACAAATCTAGTGACGGCGCCGATCGCAAGTGAACGTTTTTTACTCCCAGTACGGACCCACTCCTCCAGATAATCAAATGGCTTGACCGGGTTGGTACCGGTCGGCGTTATGATGTCAGCACTACGGAAATGCCGGAAATCGAGTTCGCGAGCCGGCGATGGAAGCCACTGGATCATCTCCTCGAGGTGGTGAACTCCCTTGATGGTCTCTAAATAGTCGGAGAACTCGTCGATCATGGTTTCGCCCAAGTCGGTGAGTTCATACTGGCTCCCTTCGGAATCGACCCACCCGCGCGTTTCCCCGTCGGCGAGAATGCGCGCGACTGTTGACCGGGAGGCCCCCGTCTGCTCTGCAAGAGCACGGCTCGTCGTCGGTCCGTCCGCAAGTGCCTCGAACACCCGTACACTATGGGACGAATTCGCGAACACTTGAATCGCATCCAACGCCGATTCTGTGGTAGACGTTGGCATATAACACTGGTAGTCCGTATAGTCTCTAATACCTTGTGCAGAGGGCGAGGATATTCCCAGGGGGTCGGAAGATGCCGATCAAGTAAGGCTACGGACTGCCCCGGCATTATCTGTTACCACGGCCCAAGCGGGTCGGGGAGTAGACCAATGACACTACCAAATCGAACGGAGCGTATTGACCGCCGGTCGTTCCTGAGGATAGGGGCGCTCGTTGCGGGTGGCGTCCTCGTAACCGGGACGGGTAGCGCGACATCGGCGGCGACGACCACTGCGTTCCACGAAGGGGAGTCGATTGCTGTCGGGGACGGGACGGTGACGGCGTATGCAACCACCACTCCGAAGGCGACTGTGGAATCGCTCGGTGTTCACGTCGATGGCGCCGCTATGGACGCGTTCGACGACGAGGAGGTGAAAGCACCGCTTGCCTTCCCCGCACAGACAGCGGCTGGCAACGCGCTCGACCATCATCAGTTCAGGTTCGTGCGCTTCGAGTACCTGCCGGAGGGGCATATTCCGAAGGGGGTGTACGACGTACCTCACTTCGATTTCCATTTCTTCATGCTCGATGAGTCGATTGTCGAGACGATTGAACGGGGGCCAGCCCGATATTCGATTCCGGAGGCCCAGATGCCCGAGGACCACATCCGGCCGCCACTGGTCGATACCGACGATGACGGGGAGCCCGACGCTCCGCTCGTCGAGTCGAAGCGAGGTGAGCCCATCACTGATCCAGGCTTCACGGAGTATCAAGAGGACGGAGAGTTCACCCACACCCACCTCTATGGCGGATATGACCCGGACGGAGACGGTGAGGGGCGACTTATTCTGTTCGAGCCGATGCTCACTACTGACTTCGTCGACCAATTAGACACGCTACTGGATGTCAATATGCAGATACCGACGGCGTACTTCACTGGCGACGAGTACCCGACGTCGTACGTGATCCAACCAGTCAGCGACGGCGGCATCTACGTCTGCCTGACCGACTTTGAGGGGTTCCCATCCCCCGGGACAGTCCAGTAACCTCCGTAGGCACAATTCGTCCCCTTGTAGCATAGTTCCCGTGGGACCCGAACCACAACTGGAATCAGGTAGGCGGTGCGCTGCAAGATGCCTGGTTTTCGGTCGCGATTCGTCACCATGTCGCCGCTATTGGTCGCTTGCGATGTCCGCAAACACGACTGCTAAATACAGCCTCTGTATCTTGCACCGGCCCCTTCGGCCTTCCCAACGCTGTCAGGAATAGCGTGCTGAATAAAGGGCGCGCGTTCATCAGATGTCCGTTGCGGAACACAGTAGCCCGTACGAATCACTTGGTCACATGTCGGGCAACATCGCCGGGTCTAGCGGCACAGCATCGGTCCTGTAGTCCTCGTAGAGGGACGCGGCCCACGACACAACGTCGGGAGCCTCAGTGACTAACACGCCGTGAACCACCAGTTCATCCTCCATCTTCTGCTCTTCGCCCAACCAGATCACCACCGTGTCATCGTACAGTTCCAAGTTGACCGGTACCTCCCCTTCGTATACCCAGACGCCGTCCCGCTCCGCTCGGGCCCGCCAGAGTGGCACTTGGTCAGGATTCTCATCGAGCGCATCGAACCAACTGGCTTCAATTACGAGTTCGGAGTCCAACTCCCCTGCTTCCGACTGGGTGTATGCGAGTTCCGCGAAGCGAGGGACGGCCGTTGTCGCGAGTGAACGCTTCTTGGTTGCAGCCAACAGTAGCTCTGCTACGTAATCAAATGGCTTGGCTGGATTAGTAGGAACTGCAGTGATAATGTTGACGTCTCTGAAATGACAGAAATCGAGCGACTGAACTGGCGGCGGCAGCCAATAGATGGCGTCTCCGAGGCGCTGCACACCTTCGATGGTCTGCCGATACGCGTGAAACTCCTCGATCATGACTTCCCCCAGATGTGTGAGTTTATACTGACTCCCTTCGGAGTCGATCCACCCGCGCGATTCACCCTCGTCGAGAATCCGCGCGACGGTCGACCGGGAAGCCCCGGTCTGCTCGACGAGACTGCGACTCGTTGTCGCCCCGTCGGTGAGTGCCTCGAATACCCGCACGCTATGTGGCGAGTTCACGAACACTTGCATCGCGTCCAGCGTGGATTTCAGTGTGTCTGGTGTCATAGCCTCGGCCACCTCAGAGGACTTCTCGACAGTCGTTGCTCGCACCACCCCTGTTTCGTGTCGGTGTGTTCATGCTGGCCAGCAACCCAGTTGCTGGTCCCAAGGGCCGGGAATTGTTGCATGGGGTGGGCAGATTCGAATCGAGTAAGAATATCAACCGACTCATTGTTATATGTTATCGTGGTTCACGACCGGGCCGGGGAATGGGATACTGGCCCCGAGCCATGGAGTGTCAATCACCGGCCGATTGAACGAACTCGGTGCCGGCGAACGACCCAGAGCAGGGACCTGAACGGACGACCGGAGAGGATGAGAATGCCTACCAACGGAGATCAACGGAAGACTGACGACATCGACTCCAAAGACCACCACGCGGACCGCGTACGCGCACAGGAACTACAAAATCAGTGGAGAGAGTGTGAGACTGTGACAATGACCAACGAATCGAATCCAGACGCCATCTTGCGCCGAAGGCTGTTGAAATCAGGGGCGGTCTTAGCGGGCGCATTCGGGATGATACCGGCCGCAACAGCTAGCGACCGTGAGAACGAGACGCAGACTGACGAAACGACCACCAGCGAACCTGCCCAATCCCGGAAGGGATACGTGATTGCTGTCGACGGGATAACAGACAGGGACCGGTATATGAACGAATATTTCCCCGTTGCCGCAGAGACAACTGCCGCACATGACGGAGAGGCGCTCGTTATCTCGTCTGAGCCGACCGTGCTTGACGGCGAATGGGGTCATGACCTGACGGTCGTCTTGGAATTCCCATCCGTTCAAGCAGCGAAGGAGTGGTATGCCGATGACGCCTTGCAAGGAGTCCAGCAGATTCGCTACGAGACCACCGCCTACTCCAATAAGATCGTCACCTCTCAATACTCCCCCTGAAGATCGCGCGTAGGAATTGCACCATCTTCTTTCCTCCCGGTAAATGGGAAGCATCCTCTCCGGCTCAGAAGACTTCGTCGAGGAACTCACGGATGATCGCGTTCACAGCTCCGGGGTTCTCGAGGTTCGAGGCATGGCCCACTTCGGGAATCCGTTCCAAGCGGGCGTCGGACAGCTGATTGACCGCCGGCTCGGCGCGGTCCGGTTCCACCACGAGGTCCACCTCGCCGTGGACTCGGACTGATCACGCGCCGGCACGCTACTCCGGCTCACGCTGTAAGCCGCGGACGCAGTTCATCCTTCGACCGGCTGGCGTAGATAGCCCGCATCTCGGTCACCCATTGCGTTCTCGGTGCGGTCGGTCGTCGGTCCGTTACCACCCGCTCGTCGCGGCTCTCTCTTGTGTCGCGGTCGAGATGCTCGCATTGTTTTACGTAGAATTCCCCCCGTCGGGCTACCTCTCAACGTCGCACCGCCCGCAAATCGGTCGCCCCGAATCTGTTCGGCCCAACTACTACCGATTACGGACCCAAATCGCCGGCCGTGATCGAGACGAACCGACGGCGAAGGCCCGCGCGTGGGACGACGGGGGACGACGAGGCGACCGGCAGCGGAGGGCCGGGAAGCGAGCCGGGGTCCGGCGACGTCGCCGGCGTCGTCCTCGCGGGCGGCTACTCCCGTCGGTTCGGCGACCGCGACAAAGCGCTCGCCCGCCTCGCCGGCCGGCCGCTCCTCGCGCGGGTGGTCGCTCGACTCGGTGCAGCGACCGACAGCGTGGTGGTCAACTGCCGGGCCGACCAGCGCGCGGCGTTCGCCGACGCGCTCGACCTGTCCGCGGATTCGGAGACCGGAGTCGACGTCCCGGTCCGATTCGCCCCGGACCCCGTGCCCGATCGCGGCCCCCTGTTCGGCTTCCGGACCGCGCTCCGGGCCGTCGAAGCCGAGACCTGTGCGCTGTCAGCCTGCGACACTCCGTTCCTCGACCCCCGCCTCCTCTCGGACCTCGCCGACCGACTGACCGCCGACTCGGCGGCCGAGGCGGTCGCAGTCGTGACTAAGGACCGTCCGCACCCGGTTCCGGCGGTCTATCGGACCGCACCGGCGCTCGAGGCCTGCGACGCGCTGCTCGACGCCGGCGACGGTCGGCTCTCGGCACTGTTCGACCGCCTCGCCGTCCGTCGCGTGTCGGCCGACGACGCGGTCGGCGACGTCGCCCGGAACCTGTTCGACGTGGACACGCCGGAGGACCGCGAGCGGGCGGCCGTCCTGCTCGCCGACCGGACGTCGAGCGAGCGCGGGCGGGAGGCCACCCCGCCGCGATGACCCGCGTCGTCGCCCGCGGGACGTTCGACCTGCTCCACCCCGGCCACGTCCACTACCTGCCGGAGGCCGCCGCGATGGGCGACGAGCCCCACGTGGTCGTGGCCAACGGCGACCGGGTCTCGCACAAGGACCCGGTGGTCCCCGACGCCCAGCGAGTGCAGGTGGTCGCGGCTCTCGACCCTGTGACCGCGGCCCATCCCGGCCACTCGAAGGGCATCTCCGCGCCCATCCGTCGGATCGACCCGGACCTACTGGTCCTCGGTGGCGACCAGCACCACGACGAGGACGAGGTCGCGTCGATGCTCGCGGCGTGGGGCGTCGACTGCGAGGTCCGGCGCGCCGCGGTAGCCGAATCGGGTGAGGACGAACGCTACTCGACGAGCGACATCGTCGACCGAATCCTGGCGGAGCGCGGCGAGAAAGCGGTTCCGCGTCCGTAATCGGCGGCCCGCTATTCCGGTGACGCTCCGACTCGCGGTTCCTCGTCCGGATCGAGCGACACCGCCGTAATCGACTCCACGCGCTTGACGAATCGCTCGCCATCGACGCCGTCGGCCACGAGCCTGGGAAGTCCCGACTCCCCGTCGTCGCGGCCCCTCCGGCGCTCGAAGGCCAGCACTCCGTCGAGCGCCGGCCGGATCGGCACGTCGGCTGCGAAGTCCGCTGCTTCGACCCGGAGGTGGGTCGTCTCGCCGGGGAAGTCCGCCGCAGTTGCGAGTTCGGCGAGGGGGACGCCGGTCCACTCGTCGGTGTTGCGCTCGCCCGACGTGCACTCGACCGTGCAGCGGGCAGTGGTGCGGGGCAGGGCGCGGTCGGCCGGCGGGCGCTCGTGGTCTTCGGTCGGGACTCCGGTCGGTTCGTCGGTCGCAGCGTTCATGGTTGTCGTCTCAGGGTGGTCGGTCGGATCCGATTCGATACCGGATGTTCTGTGCCGATTCGTGCTTGATGGTGCCACCAGTGCGGGTCGCCCGATCACCTCGGCTTCGACGGGAATCAGGCCGCCCGCCGGAGTTCGAGCACCCACTCGTCGGGCGCGCGGCGGTGGACCTCGCAGGCGTCGAACGCCTCGTCGGCCGACCCCTCGGCGTGCTCGCCAGCGAGCATCTCGGCCAGCGGCGAGGGGTCGTGGTCGTTCACCACGTAGAAGGCCTCGCCGGGGTCGAGCGCCCGGAACTCCTCGCCGACCTGCTCGTGGCGGATGCGCGGCGGCAGCCCCCGGACGTCGAGCGCCGAGTCGGGCACCGAGACCGGGCCGGCGTCGTCGCTCTCCAGGAAATCGGCGACGGCGTCGGCCACGTCGGCGATCGGACCGGGGCGGGCCGCCGCGTCGGACCGCTCGGTTTCCGGACTCTGCAACCCCCTGTCGAACGGGAGCTCGGCCAGCACGTCGACGCCGAGTTCCGCCTCGGGGTCGGCGTCGCCGTAGAGTTCGTGGTCGTGACCGCACTCCTCGCAGGCGAACCCCGCCATGTTCACGACCGCGCCGACCATCAGCACGCCGTTCTCCTCGAACAGCGCGGCGCTCCGGCCGGTGTCGCCCAGGCTGGTCGGGAACGGCGTGGTGACCAGCACGGCGCCCGAGACCGGCACCTCCTGAAGCGTCGTCAGCACGACGTCCCCGGTCCCCGGCGGTAGGTCGACCACCAACACGTCCCGACCCGTCCACGCGGTGTCGCCCAGCAGCTCCGTCAGCGCGTCGTGGGCCATCGCTCCGCGCCACGCCAGCGGCGCGTCGTTCGCCACGAGACCGACGCTCATCACCTGCATGCCGTCGACCTCGGCCGGCGCGGCCCGGCCGTCGTCGGTGGCCTCGACCGGCCCCTCGACGCCGACCAGGTCGGGCACGTTCGGCCCGTGGATGTCGGCGTCGAACAGGCCGACGTCGTACTCGTGGGCCAGCGCGCGGGCGAGGTGGGTCGCCACGGTGGTCTTGCCCACGCCGCCCTTCGCGCTGCCGACCGCGACGACGTGGTCGACCTCGGGGAGCGAGAGGTCGGCGCCGCGGCTGTGGGCTCCCGCCGAGCTATCGTGGCCGTGCCCGCGATGGAATTCGTCCACTTCCCCGCTCTCACCGCCGGCCAGGTCGCTCTCCACGCGGACCTGCTCGACGCCGGGGACCTCGAACGCCTCGCGCCGGACCGCCTCCGCGACGTCCTCGGCGTCTCCGGGGGCCGCACCCGAGAGGTCCATCGACACCGTGACGACGCCGTCGGCGACCGCCACGTCGGTCACGAGGCCGGCGTCGACGACGCTCGCACCGAAGTCGGGGTCCTCGACCTCGGCGACCGCCGCCTCGACGCGGGCCTGGATGTCCTCGGCCATGTTACCACGCCTCGAAGTCGTCCATCGGGTTCTCGCCTTCCTCGTCCGCTTCGTCGTGCATCAGCGTCCCGCCGTAGGGCCGGAACTCGAAGTCGTAGGCGCTGGCGACCCTGTCGAGTTCGTCCTCGCGCTCGGCGATGACGCCGGTATCGAAGTCGGCCCGCTCGACCGCCGCGACCAGCTCGTCGTCGTCCACGACGCCGTCGGCGTATGCCGCGGCCACGCCGTCCCGGAACTGGTCGGCGTTGCGCCGACATCGGGCTGCCTCGTCAAACTCGCTGCGGATTTCCTGGGTGGGCCGGCCGCGGTCGGTCGGAATGTCGGCCAGTCGGTCGACCGCGCGCTCGTCGTAGTGCGCGGCGGCCGAGAGCACCTGGACCACCTGCTCGGTCGCCGAGAGGTCGTTCCACGCCTCGCGGGCCTCGTCGGCAACCATCGCGTCGACCACCTCGTCCCACGCCGTGTCGCGCTCCACGTCTTCGAACGCCTCGGCGACGAACGCCCCGACGTGGTCGTCGGGGATGGAAACGCCGAGCGATTCCTCCGCGGTCCGTCCGCGCTCTGCGTCTGTCTCTGTCATCTGAATCACTCCTCCGTCGGTCGCCCGGGACCGCCGGGCGGTCGTCGGTCGTTCGGTCCGGGCCCGCCGGTCGGTCCCGTGCCGCCCTTCGGCCCCGCCCCGTCGCCGGGGACGCCGCGGGGCGTGTCGGCGGGCGCCTGGGGGCCGCCGCCGGGCGGGCCGTCGTCTATCTCCACGTCGAGTTGGTCGGGGTCGACGCCGCGGGCCGCCGCCAGCGCGCGCTTCGCGGTTCGCTTGACGTCGTCGCTCCGGTCCGTGATGCCGTGGGCCTCCAGGGCCTGCTCGGCCCGGTCGGTCGCGAGGTCGCCCAGCGACTCAGCGGCCTTCGCCCGGACGAACGCCTCGGGGTCGCGGGCCAGCACCGCTGCCAGCAACCGTACCGCCTCCTCGACGTCGTCGGCGCGCTCGCCGAGGTACTGCGCGGCGTACTCCCGGACGGCGGGATGGGGGTCGTTCTTGATCCGGTCGGTCAGCTGCTCGGGGGCGACCCGGCCGGTCTTGCCGAGCGCGATGACCGCGTTGCGCCGGACCCACCCGCTGTCGTCGTCGAGCGCGTGCGCGAGCGCGCCGGCCTCGGGTGCGGCCCGCGAGAGCGCGACCACCGCCTCGGCCCGGACCCACTCGTCGGCGTCGTCGAGCCCGGTCCGGATCGCGCTCTCGGCCGCGTCGGGCGCCTCGCCGGCGGCCGCCCCCAGCGCCTCGACCGCGAACTGCCGGACGTCGGCGCTGTCGTCGACGGAAAGCCGGTCGGCGAGCGCGGTCACGGTA
This sequence comes from Halorussus rarus, assembly GCF_003369835.1. NCBI lineage: Archaea > Methanobacteriati > Methanobacteriota > Halobacteria > Halobacteriales > Haladaptataceae > Halorussus > Halorussus rarus. Next base: position 24,733 of record NZ_QPMJ01000005.1, read on the forward strand.
TCGGGGTCGAGCCCCGCTGCGTCCGCGCAGTCCACGAGCGCGAGCGCGGCGTCCCGGCGAACGGGTTCGCGGTCGTCGTCGAGCAGGTCCCGAAGGTCGGCCTCGTCGCCGTCGCGGGCGGGCGAGCGGTTCCGGGCGCTCCGGTTGGCGTACTCGCTCATTCCTTCGCCCTCCAGTAGACGACTGTCCAGGTGAGCAGGGTCGTCGCGACCAGGCCGAGCACCCAGTTGCCGACCGAGTGGGTGAGCCACATGCCGCCGGCCGAACCGCCGGAGCCCGATCCGCTGTCGGAGCCGCCCGACTGGCTCCCGCCCGAGTCGCTCGACCCCGAGCCGGCGGACGCGTCGGTCATCGCCCAGTCGCCGGTGTCGAGCTTCGTGAACTGGAGCGTGATGGACTTCTGGCCGTTGACCTCGTCGGCGCTCCCGTTCCACACCGCGAACGCCAGGTAGACGTTCTTCGACCCCGAGAGGCTGGCGTCGAACTCCCCGTCGGTGTCGTGCGCTCGGGTGAACACCACCGACCAGCCATCGTCGGTCCGCTCGGCGTTCGCCCGGACGTTCTGGCGGGGCGCGTGGGTCAGCGAGCCGTACCCCTTCGCGTAGTAGTTCTGGGCGTACCGGTCGTACTGGCTCTTCGACAGGGGGTTGCCCGCGGCCCTGCCGGGCATCGTCTCGTTCTCGGGGTGCGGATACGTGTACATCTGCCCGAACGACGACCGGTTCTCGAACTGCCAGCTCGCCCGCCAGTACCAGATGTCGACCGGCTTGCCGGCCGCGCCCATCGTGATGGGCGGCCGGTCGCCCGACCGGAGCATCACCGCGGCGGCGTCGCTGTAGTTGCGCGGCGCCCGGATGTCGGCGTCCCGGGTCGGGTCGGCCCAGGACAGCCGGAACGCGGTGTGAGACTCGTTGTGAACGGTCTGGACCGTCAGGTCGTCGACGCTCCCGCCGCCGAACGGCGGGGCCATCTGCTGCTTCGACAGCGACACCGTGCGCTCGGGCGCGTCGCTCCACTGGGACGCCGCGGGATCGGTCGGCACCGACTCGACCGCGACCGCCGGCTGGGTGCCGCCGGTGACCGCTGCTGCGACCGCGGTCTGGGCGAGCACCAGCGCGGCCACGACGACCGCAGTCACTATCGTCGCCCGCCGCGCCGCGTCGCGGTCAGCCACGCGGACTCACCTCCGCGGCCGCGTCGACGTCCACGTCCGGCTCGGGATGGGCGGCGACGTCTCGCGTGACGACCGCCTCCGCGAGGTCGGCGGCGGCCCGGTAGACCGCCTCGGCGGCGCGCCGGGGGTCGTCGTAACCCTCCCGCTCTTTCAGGTCGGCGGTGGCTTCCCGGACGTCGTGGGCGAACGCCGGCACGAAGTCCCCGAGGTGCTCGTCGAGCACCATCCCTTCGGCGCGTTCGAGGTTCGCCGCGGCGTCGGTCTCGCCGTCCTCGCGGGCGACCGCCCGGCGGGCGGCCAGCACCTGGAGGAGTTCGAGCTCGACGACCACGTGGTCCTGGCGCTCGTGGAAATCCTCGGCGGGCTCAACGCCGAACGCCTCGAGCAACCCGACCACCGTGGCGATGCGGCGCTGCTGGCGGCTCACCTCGTCGCCGACCGTGTACTCGGCCTCGTAGGGCACCACGGCGTAGGTGCCGTCGTCGCTCGGCAGGCCGAACAGTTCGTTGTACGCCGATTCGAGCGCCTCGCGGTCGGTCGCGGCGAGCGCTTCGAGCAGGGCCTCGACCTCGGCGATCAGGTCGAGTTTCCGGCCGGCCGACCGGAGGCCCTCGACGGTCTCCTCGTGGGTCAGCTCCGCGACCAGCTCGTCGTCGGGGTAGCAGTACGCACCGGCCGCAGCGCTGTAGAGCGCTGCCCGGGCGGCGTGGCGTTCCGAGGGAGACAGTTCGTCGGCCCCCTCGTCGTGGTGGGGATCCGTGTTGTCGGTTGGTTGTGTGTCGTCCATGCTGTCACCTCACGGTTGGTTGGTCCACTGCTCGCCCTCGCGGACCTCGAGCTCCTCCTCGATGGGCATGTCGACGACCTTCTTGCCCTTCCGGTCCCAGCCCTTCACCTTGTTCTCCTTGACGGTGTAGGTCTCGATGAGCCGGGTGGTCGCGCCGAACAGCTGGAGCACGCCCAGCAGGTGGTGGCTCGGGTCCCGGACGCGCTGCTGGATGATCTCGACCGACTCCTCGTAGCTGTTGCCGGGCCAGTCGTTGCGCTTCCGCTCGGTGTTCGGCGTGAACATCTGGGTCAGGAACTCCGGCGGCACGTGGTACGGCGGCATGTAGAACACCTGCGGGCGGGTGCCGAACTGCGGGTACAGCGGGAGCGCGACCTTCTCGTCGGACTTCGCCAGGTAGTTGATCGGGCTGCGGCCCTTCGCCGCTGACTTCTTCCCGTTGGGATGGCCCGCCATCGGCCCGCGGTTGATGTTGCCGTGGAGCCGGGTCTTGCCGATGCACGAGGAGACGCACCGGGGGACGTTGCCCTCCTCGATGCGGGGGAAGCAGCCCACCGGCTTCTCGGACACGCCGGTCTCGGGGTTGTACATCGGCTTGTGGTACGGACACGCCTTCACGCACTTGCGGTAGCCCCGGCACCGCTCCTGGTCGAGCAGCACGATGCCGTCCTCCGAGCGCTTGTAGATGGCCTTCCGCGGGCACGCGGCCAGGCACGCCGGATTCTTGCAGTGGTTGCAGAGCCGGGGCAGGTAGAACTGCCACATGTCGTGGTACTTCCCCTCCTCGGGGTCGCTCTCGACCACGTCGCCGGTGGGGTACTCCCCGTGGGCCTGGTCGTCGCCCAGCGCGGGGTACTCCCACTCCTCCTTGCGGGCGACGTACCCCTTGACCTGTTCGCCTTGTTCGGCGGCCTCGAAAATGGTCTCGTCGGCGCCCAGGTCGTCGAGCAGCCGCATGTCCCAGCCCATCGGGTAGCCGCCGTAGGGCTCGGTCTCGACGTTCATCCACCACATGTACTCCTCGCCCTTCCCGCTGGTCCAGGTGGACTTGCAGGCGAACGAGCAGGTGTTGCAGTTGATGCAGCGGTTGATGTTGACGATCATCCCCCAGTGCCAGTCGCGCTCCTGCTGGCGGTGCTCGTAGGGGTAGCTCTGCTTCCGGCCGAGCTGCGGGTTGTACACTTCGGGCATCAGTCGTCACCTCGCGTGGTCGTGGTCCCGTTCGTCGACTGCAGCGACCCGCTGACGTACTGCTGGAACGTCGGGTCCTCGCGCGCGTCACCGGGCCAGTAGTCCGCGTCGTCGTACTTCTCGACCTTCACTAGCGTGTCGCGCTCGACGCCCGTCGGCGACCAGACGGCCTCCTCGTACCCGACGTGGAACCCGGATTCCCCGCTCCACGAGATGGTGTCCTCGACCTCGTCGTTGATGTTGGGGTTGCCGAAGGTCGATTTGTGGACGAGGTCGTCGGTCTCCAGCATCGGGTTCAGCCAGATGTTCGTGGCGACGTTGTAGCCGGCGATGTCGTCGCCGTCCGCCTCCTCGTCCTCGGGGAAGTGTTGCTCCCACCAGCCGTGCCAGATGGTGAGCTGACCGACGTCGCCGGCGTCGCTCGGCCGCTGGCGCTCGCTTATCATCACGCGGACGACGACCGACCCACGCTCGCCGACGATGCGGACGTAATCGCCGTTCTCGACGTCGTACTGCTCGGCGTCGCTCGGATGCATCTCGACGAACGCTTCGCCGAGCGGCGGCGTCTCCTCGGTCTCACCGTCGCCCTGCGGGAACGAGAAGTCCTCGACCAGCCGCTCGGTCCCTTCGGGGTCCGCGCTCGTCGACCCGAAGTCCCTCGACGCCCAGATGAGGTTCCAGTCGGTCATCCCCCACGACGAGTGGGTCCGGTACTTCGGGTGGGGCGTGTTGTAGAAGAACTGGTACCCCTCCTCGTAGAGGTCGTTGGTCTCGTCGGCCGCGCTGTCCCACGTCTGGTTCGGCCCGTACGGCGTCCCCTCCGGGCTCTCGACGTGCGAGAGGTCGCTGCGTCCGAGTTCGAGGAAGCGGTCCTCCTCCTTGTGGAACTCCATCCGCCCGGTCTTCGTGAAGAACGGGCGGTCCTCGTGGGTCTGCGAGTAGAACGGCGTCCGGGGATACGTCTTCAGTTGGAGCCGCTCGGGGCCGCTCTCCAGGTCCTCGACGTCGATGTCGCGGGTCGTCATGCTCGCGTCGAACACCTCCCGCATGTAGTTGCGGACGTCGCCGTCCTCGTCGAGGAACTCCGCGAAGTACTCGCGGTAGGAGTCGACCCGGCGCTCCTCCGGCGGGATCTTCTCGTCGAGCTTCTCGGCGACCAGCGCGACGATCTCGCCGTCCTGTTTGGTGTCGTAGATGGGGTCCATGACGCCGCTGTCCATCGTGATGAACGGGTTCTCCGGGCCGACGGTGATGTCCGGGTACTCGCACTCCAGCCAGGAGGGGACCGGGAGCACGATGTCCGCGTGCCGGGCGGAGTACGTCATGTGCATGTCCGAGACGACGAACAGCTCGTTGTCGGTGTCCGGATGCTTCACGAAGTTCCGCATCACGTGCTCCTGGTGCTTGGTCTGGTTCAGGAGGTTGCAGTTCATCGTCCACAGGACCTCGGGCTTGGCCATCGTGTACGTCTCGGCGCCCTCGGGGATGACCGGCTCGTCGGCGTCCCCCTGCGGTACCAGGTCGAGTTCCCCGTCGAAGTCCCCGCGGATTTCGTGGGGGTCGAGCTGCTCGCCGCCGAAGAAGGCGAACGCGTAGCCCGGGTACATCCCGTGGGCCTTGTGCTCGCCGGGGTTGACGTACTCGGGGTAGCCGTCCAGGAGCTCTATCTTGTACTGTCCCGAGAAGTTGTGATAGCCGCCGCCGGGTTCGCCGATGTTGCCCAGCATCGACTGGACGAAGAAGACCGTCCGCTGCAGCTCGGTCGCGCCGTGGAACCAGTGGTTGATGCCCTCGCCGGTGATCCACTGGGCGGTGTCGGCCTCGGCGAACTCCCGGGCGGTCCGCCGGAGCGCGTCGGCGGGAACGGTCGTGATCTCCTCGACCCGCTCCGGCGGGTAGTTGGCCACGATGTTCTCCTTCTGGCGGGCGAAGTCGGTCCGGACCGACACCGTCGACTCGTCGAGGAGTTCGACCTCCCGCTCGGCCTCCAGCTTCGGGGTCGCGGGCGTCTCGGAGCCGACCTCCTCCCGGGCCAGCGGTTGCAGACTCCCGTCGTCCGCGACGACGACGAAGTCGCCCCAGTCGCCCTCCTCCTCGGCGTCGTGGGCGTTCTCCGGCGGGGCCTCGCGGTCCGCGAACACCTCGTGCGCCCGGAGGTACTTGCCGGTGTCCTCGCGGACCAGCAGCGGCAGGCTCGTGTACCCCCGCATGAACTCGGGGTCGTACAGCTCCTCGTCGATGATGACGTGGGCGAACGCCAGCGGAATCGCCGGGTCGCTCCCGGGGCGGACCGGCAGCCACCGGTCGCACTTCTGGACCGTCGGCGAGTAGTCGGGGTAGATGCCGACTATCTCGCCGCCGCGCTCGCGCATCTCCTGGAACCAGTGGTTGTCCGCGAGCTTGTTGTGGATGAGGTTCTTGCCCTGGATGACGGTGTAGTCGGACTTCCGCCAGCCGGCGGCGTCGCCGTCGCTGGTCTGGTAGCCCGTCGTGATGACGTGACCCGGCGGCAGGTCGGCGTACCAGTCGTACTCGGTCCACTCGCACCCGCCGAAGACGGACGCGAGCCGCCGCCCCGACCCGTGGCGCGTGAACAGCCCGTCGGACTTGATGGCGTTGAACACCTGGAAGTGCTTGTGGTCCTCCAGGTTCGCCATCTTCTCGGCGATGAGGTCGATGGCCTCGTCCCACGAGACCCGCTCGAACTCGTCCTCGCCGCGTCCCTCCGGGCTCGGGTCGTCTGGCGACCAGCCCTTGCGGACCATCGGGTACTTGATGCGACTCGGCTCGAAGGTCCGCCGGTGGAGCGTCAGCCCCTTCATGCACCCGCGGGGGTTCCAGTTCTGGCTCACGTCGGCGTCCTCGTAGCCCGACGGGCCCACGCTGGGCTCCTCGTTGTGGTAGACCTGCTCGGCTCGAATCGGCACCCCGTTCTTCATGTAGAAGTTGAGCGCGCACGACTGGGTGCAGTTGGGGTGACAGACCGTCCAGTCGACGTCGTCGTAGGCGTAGATGTCGTGGTAGACCTGCTCCCAGTCCCTGTTCGGGTAGGATTTCAGGGGGTTGTTCACCTCGGTCACGGGTTCGACGCCCTGGGTCGCGCCCCACTCGCTCGTGAGGAGCGCGCCGACCGCACCGGCTCCCGCTCCGCGGATGAAATCTCGGCGCGAGAGACTCATGGTTCGGCCCCTCGTCTATGCGGTCGTCCCGGCGTTGCTACTTGCGTCATACACTAGCTCTTCATGACGTCTCAACCTTCAAGCCGCAAACCGATTGCAGACCCGTGAGAACGCCCGCGAACACCTTCGGTCCGATAGTCTTCAGTAGGATTCCGGGCGCGCGGAACGCTCGAGGGGTCTCTTTACTCAGGAGTGGTACGTGGTCCGCGATTCGTACGGGCGTCGAACGGTAGGGCACGATCTGGGACCTCCCGGCGACTTCACCGTCCTCGGTGACAACGGTACTTCCGACGGATGCGGTCACGCATGTGCGAGCAACGTCGTTCACCGAGGGATCTGACTCGATTCACCGAGGGATCCGACTCGACGGCCACAGCGTCCTTTCGTGCCAGTTCTCAGCAGCACCTAACGTCTGTTCGTTCCCCGACATCGGCTAGGATTCGTCTGGCTCCCCTCGCAACGTCGGCGTCAATGGGTGACCGAATTCCCTTATCGCAGGCTCCCGTACAGGGCGTCAAGAGAGCAACTGATGAACGATCGGAATTCTTCACCGAACGACGAATCGTCGCACGACCACCGCGAACACGACGGCCACGGCCGTCCGTCGAGAGATGGTGCGGAGACGGGCGATGTCGACCGCGTCGAACAGTCCATGCTCGAGGAGGAAACTGCGGAGTCCGAACAGACAGAGAATCACGGGGGTCACGGGACTGACCACGACGCTGGACAAGTCGGTATGGACCACAGCGGTCACGGCGAACAGGAACACGACGGACACGGAGACCACGGCGGGATGCACGCCGGCCACGAGCAGATGTTTCGCCGGCGCTTCTTCGTCTCGGCGTTGCTGTCGATACCGGTCCTCCTGTACAGCGAGACGCTTCAGGAATGGCTCGGGTTCTCAGTGCCGGCGTTTCCCGGTAGCCAGTGGATCAACCCCGTCTTCGCGGTGGTCGTCTTTGCCTACGGAGGAATCCCGTTCCTCCGGATGGCAGTCCCCGAACTGAAGGACCGTTCGCCGGGGATGATGACGCTCATCTCCATGGCTATCAGCGTCGCCTTCGTCTACAGCCTCGCGAGCGTCGTCTTCCCGACGGAATCGGCGTTCTTCTGGGAACTCGTGACGCTGATCGACATCATGCTCCTCGGTCACTGGATCGAGATGCGCTCCGTCCGCCGGGCCTCGAGTGCGCTCGATGAGCTGGCGAAGCTCATGCCCGACACTGCGGAGCGCGTTACCGACGGTGGCGAAACGGAGGAGGTCCCAGTGAGCGAGCTCTCCGAGGGGGACCTCATCCTCGTCCGTCCGGGAGCTAGTGTTCCTGCCGACGGCGTGGTCGAGGAAGGTGACTCGGACGTGAACGAGTCGATGATTACCGGCGAATCCAAACCCGTTTCCAAAGAACCGGGAGACGAGGTCATCGGCGGTACGATTAACGGTGACGGGAGTCTGCGAGTGCGAATCGACGCGACCGGCGAGGAGACGACGCTCGCGGGCATCATGCGCCTCGTCGAGGAGGCGCAGGGCAGCAAATCGCAGACCCAGGTGCTCGCGGACAGGGCTGCCGGATGGCTGTTCTACGTCGCCGTCGGCGCAGCTCTCGTCACCGCTATCGCTTGGACTCTCGCGACGTCGTTCGACGCAGCAGTGATCGAGCGGGTCGTCACAGTGCTCGTTATCGCATGTCCACACGCACTCGGTCTGGCGATTCCGCTCGTCGTCGCCATCAACACCTCACTCGCCGCGCGGAACGGGATGCTGGTCCGCGATCGAATCGCCATGGAGCAGGCCCGTGAACTCGACGCGATAATCTTCGACAAGACGGGGACACTCACCGAAGGCGAACACGGTGTCGTCGGGTTGGCAACCGTCGACGGCGTCGACGAAGATGAGGCCCTGACTCTCGCGGCAGCCGTGGAGGGCGACTCCGAGCACATGATTGCCAAAGCCATACGCGAGGCGGCCGACGAACGTGGAATCGAAGCGCCAGACGCCACCGGCTTCGAGGCGATGAAAGGCCGCGGGGTGAGCGCCACGGTAGACGGACAGGAGGTCTTCGTCGGCGGGCCGAACCTTCTGGATCAGCTCGACAGCGACGTCCCCCCGGACCTCGAGTCGTTCGCCGACGAGGCCGGCGAGAACGCACAGACCGTCGTCTACCTCGTTCGCGAGGGAGAACTGATCGCTGCGTTTGCGATGGCCGACGTCATCCGCGAGGAAAGTTACCGAGTCGTCGACGCGCTTCACGAACTGGACATCGAAGTGGCGATGCTCACGGGCGATTCCGAAGACGTGGCGAACGCCGTGGCCGACGAACTCGGCATCGACACGGTCTTCGCTGAAGTGCTGCCCGAAGACAAGGACACGAAGGTGCAGGAGCTGCAGGATCAGGGGAAACTCGTCGCGATGGTGGGCGACGGCGTCAACGACGCGCCGGCGCTGACCAGGGCGGACGTCGGTATCGCCATCGGCAGCGGCACGGACGTCGCCGTGCAGTCGGCCGACGTGATCCTAGTCCAGAACAATCCGATGGACGTCGTGCGCCTCGTGAAACTTAGCAACGCAAGCTATCGAAAGATGCAGGAGAACATCCTCTGGGCCGCCGGATACAACGTGTTCGCCATTCCGCTCGCCGCGGGCGTACTGGCCCCCATCGGCATCCTGCTGTCGCCGGCCGTGGGTGCGCTGTTGATGTCGCTCAGTACGGTGATAGTGGCAATCAACGCTCAGCTGCTTCGGCGGGTTGACCTGTCAGTGCCGAGTCTACCGGGCGTATCGACGCCGGAGGGGGCGCGACCGGCGGACTAGCGATTACGAGCCCAATTCAGATACGAGAACTGCCGGAACATCCCCGAAGCCACGAGCGAGGAATCGCTGTCCACCAGCAAGATATCGGACGAGTGTGACATCCCGCTCTCGACCGCCTACCGCAAGGTAGAGTTGCTCACCGACGCGGGACTGCTCGCGGAGAAGACCCGGCTCCGTCAGTCGGGCAAACACACAAGCGAGTACTCGCGGAACGTCGGTGAGGTCTCGGTGGCGATCACCGCGGACGGCGACCTCGAGGCGACTGTCTCGCGGCGCGTGCAGTCCGACGGTCCCAAGCAGTTGCTGTTCGGCCGAGCGCAGTAGGCGCGATGTTCGGACCCTCGGACCGCACACGGAGGCTGGCCTCGCTGTTCGAGGCGGTCGCCGGGACCGACGCGACGACGGACGACTGGGCCGGAACGGGTCTCAGTCGACGCGGCGGAGGGCCGGTGATTCTACTTCACACCGGAGCTCCTGATACTCCCGTCTGGTGTTGATGTTCCGGACTGACGTGGCGAGAGGGACGTCCGACGGCGCAGCCTCGATGGGCACGGTGATCGTCTCCGACACCGCGTCCAGTAGCGCTCGCAGACCGGCAGCTGACGGGAGGCGGTGACGCACGTCGACCACTGCCTCCCGACGATAGAACCCGTGTAACGGCTGGCACCGTCCGTCCGCGTCCGCCGGTACGAGTGCGTCCGGTGGTGGATCGACCGACCGAATCCGGGTCGCGAGCCACGCGATCGCCGCCGGCGAGAGCCGCGGCATATCACAGGCCGTCAGGAACAGCCATTCGTCGTCGACGTCGGGGAGGGCACCGTACAGGCCGGCGACCGGTCCATCGAGCGACGCCGCGTCGAACGCGAACCGCGGTTCGATTCCCGACTCCAGTCCCGCTTCGATGGCGTCGCGCTGCTCGGTCCGGTTCACCGCGACGATCGGCGGGTCGTCCGCGATGGCGTGCACGGCTTCGGCCACGCGCTGAACGAAACTTGTACCGTTCACGACTGCGACAGCCTTGTCCGCCTCGCCGAACCGCCGACTGTCGCCCCCCGCGAGCACGACGCCGGAGAAGTCGGGACGGCGATGAGGGTCCCCGGACACGGTTTGTCAGGGCCGGACGGCCTTGAGCGCCCACTTCTCGAGGCCCCGACGTTCGACCGCGAACTCCGGGAGCGCCTCGGTCGGGTCGCCCTCCCGGCCCGTCAAGTCGGTCAGGAACTCGCCGACTGGCGTGGGGTCGCGGTCGCTCACGAGGTAGAGCGGGTCGCCCGAGCCCAGCGACTCGAACGACTCCCGCACTCGGTCGACCCGTTGCTGGGCCTCGAGACCCCGGATGTCGACCGGGTCGCCCGGGAGTTCGAGGCGGTCTGCGTCGGCCAGCCGCTCCGCGACGGTCTCTGCCAGCGCCTCGAACGCCTCGGGGGCGGACCCGGGGCTTGGCTCGGCCTGGAGGTCGGGCGAGAACGGGAGCTCGGCCAGCACCGGCATCTCGAGGCCCTCCGCGGGCGACTGGCCGGGGAACATGTCGTGGTTCTCGCCGCAGTCGTCGCAGACGAAGCGCTCCATGTTGAGGACGGCGCCGAGCACCGGCACGCCGTTCTCCTCGAAGAGCCGGCGGCTCCGCCGGGTGTCCTCGACGCTGGTATGGAACGGGGTCGTAACGAACACCACGCCGTCGATGGGCACCTCCTGGAGCGTGGTCAACAGGACGTCGCTGGTGCCGGGCGGCAGGTCGATGACCAGGGTGTCGGGGTCGTCCCACGCGGCGTCGGCGAACAGGTCCGACAGCGCGTCGTGGGCCATCGCGCCCCGCCACGCCAGCGGGCCGCCCTCGGTCATCAGCCCGACGCTCATCAGCTCCATCCCGTCGACCGTGGTGGGGATGGGATTGTCCTCGTCGTCGGCCATGATGGTGTCGTCTACGTCCAGCAGCGAGGGGACGTTCGGCCCGAAGATGTCGGCGTCGAACAGCCCCACGTCGCGGTCGGCCGCCATCGCGCAGGCCAACTGGGTGGCGACCGTCGACTTCCCGACCCCGCCCTTGGTCGAGGCGACCGCGACGACCGTGTCGATCTCCGCGATGGACACCCGGTCGTCGGCGTCGACGCCCGCCGGCTCGACGTGGGCGGTCTCGACGCCCGAGACGTTCCGCACCGCCCGGAGCATCGTCTCCATCACCTCGCTGCTGGTCCGGGGGTCGAACCGGCCCAGGTCGGCCTCGACGGTGACCGCCCCGTCGTCGATCTCGATGTTCTCGACCAGGCCGGCCTCGAACACGTCCATCCCGGTCCGGGAGTCCTCGACCGCCCGGAGGGTCGATTCCACGTCGTCCTGTAGCTGGTGTTGGTACTCGCTCATGGGTCGTCGGTCAGAGATTCGGCTGTCGGTTGAGCAGGTCCTCGCCGGGCAGCAGCGTGTCGCCCTCGGCCATCGCGCCAGTGAACCGCCGCCGGAACCGGTCGGGGTCGACCGACCGGGCGTGGCGGGCGGTGAGTGCCACGATGTCGCTGTCGTCGCTGGTCGCCATCCCCTCCAGGGTCCGGCGGGCGCGGTCGTCGTCGATGCCCGCCAGTACGTGGGCCGCCCACTCCCGAACGCGCTCGCTCGGGTCGGTCGCGGCCTCGATGGCGTCGTCTAACACCGCCTCGCCCCGGAGCTTGAACAGCGAGATGAGCGCGTTCCGGCGGCTTGCGTGGTGGTCGTCGGCGAGCGCCTCGTCCATCCGGTCGGCGTACGCCTCGCGGTCGATGCGGTCGAGCGCCACCACCGCCTCGGCCCGGACCCAGGGGTCGTCGTCCTCGCGGGAGACCGCCAGCGCAACCTCCCCGGCGTCGTCGGCCCGGAGCTTCGCCAGCGACTCGACCGCGAACTGCCGGACGTCGGCGTCGTCGTCGCTCAGCGCGACCGTCGAGAGGGCCTTCACGACCGCAGCCCCGCCGTCGGTGTCGGCCAGCGCCAGCGCGGCGCGTCGCCGTTCCTTCGTCGACCCGTTCTCCAGGTCGTCGAGCAGGTCGCGGGCCGAGGCGTCGGCCACAGGGTCGGTGTCGCTGGCGGTCAGGTCGTCGGGGTCCATCTCGCCGATGGTCACGTCTCGGCTCACCTCGATGTCGGCGAGGCTGTCGAGACTGTGGCCGAACCCCGGGCTCTTCGTGGGGTCGAGCTGCGGGTCGGGCTCCTCCTCGACCTCGTCGTACTCGGGGTCGTCGGCGTAGGGGTCGGTCGCGCAGCCGCAGTCGCCCCCGCAGCCGCACTGGTGGTCCTGTCCGTGCTGTTCGTCTCCGTCGTGGTGGTGGTCGTGTTCGTGACTCATGCCGAAGTCCCTCCGCCTGCGATGGTCGCCGCGACGAACGCCGCCGCGAGGGCCGCTCCCAGCGCCCGCGGAATCGACGACGGGACGCCCGCCGCCAGGAGCAGTAGCCCGGCCGCCGCGGGCGCGACCCGTCGGCCCGCCGCGCCCTCGGCCACCGTCGCCGCGAGTCCGCCGATTGCCGCCGCGAGCAGGGGGGCCGACGCGCCCACGACCCCGCCCGCGACCAGGACGACCGCCCCGGAGACGAACGGGGCGGCCCCGGTCAGGTGGAACGCCGCCGCCGCGGCGAGGCCGCCGACCGCGAACGCGCTCGGCCGGGGCCGGAACGCCAGCGGGGTCGCCGCCATCCCGACGAGCGCGAGCGTCGACCCGGCGGGCCGGAGCGCGGCCGGCCGGACGCCGACCGCGCCGAACAGCGAGAGCGTCAGCCCGCCGAGCAGTGCGGCCGCGACGAGACCGCCCGCCACATCCCAGTGCGTCGCAGGACGGTCGACCGCCCCGGCCCGGCCGACCAGGGTCAGCCAGCTGCCGACGACGACGGCGCCGACTGTCGGGAGCGCGAACGCGGTCGACACCGCCGACAGGAAGCCGAAGGTCCCGACCAGAATCAGGCCGGTCCGCGCCCACGCCTCGTCGGCGGTCGCGCCGAGGAGCGTCGCCCCGGCGGCCGGCCCCAGAACCGCGGCGGTCGCGGCCGCGTCGAGCCAGGCGGCGGACGCGGCGCTCGGCAGGACGACCGGGGCGTTCAGCGCGACCCGCGTGGCGGTCAGCGGGCCGAGCCCGGCCACCGCCGCGCTCGCCGCTGCGAGCCTGACGGTCCGCGTCCGGGGCTCGGGCGCCGCTGCTACGGCTGCGACTGCCAGCGACCGGCCGCGCTCGCCGACGGCCGCCGCGCGCTCGCGGACGCCGCCGGTCGACTGACTCATCTCAGTCGCCCTCCAGCCGGTCAACGAGTCCCGCCCGGTCGGCGGCGGTGAACTCCTCGAGCAGTCGGGCGAACCGGCCGTACGCGCCGGTGTTCGCCTCGCTCTCGATGCGCTCGACGACCCCCACCGAGAGGTACCGGAGGTGGCGGTCGAGGAAGTCGAGCCGCGCCCGGGCGGCGTCCTCGCCGTCGGCGGCGGCCTCGCGCCGGGCGAGGTAGCCCGCGAACTCCAGTTCGATTCGGAGGTGGTCGTGGTGCTCGCGGTCCGACGACGACGGTCGGAGCCCGTAGTAGTCGAAGGCCCGCGCGAGGTCGAGGTTCACGTCGGTCCACGACGCCTCGGGTCGGTAGGCCGACTCGTAGAGCGGGACCGGCGGCTCGTCGGTCGAGAGCGTGCCGTCGGTCCGGTCCTCGTACTCGGAGTAGCCGATGACGAACAGGTCGTTGTAGCGGGCACAGAGGGTGTCGTAGTCGTCGTCGGTGGCGATATCGTCGACCGATACGTCGAGGGGCGTCCGGGCGAGCAACTCCCCGAACTGCTCGCGGAGGTCGCCACCGGCGAGCGCGCCGTACAGTTCCTCGTTCGGGTGCTCGAAGGCGCTGGCGAGCAGGGCGTACGCCGTCCCGCGGGCCGCGGCGTCCGGGTCGAGCGCCTCGCGGTCGACCGCCGGGTCCGGCCGATCAGAGGTCGGGGCGTCGGTCCCCATCAGGAACCACCCCTCGTGACCGCGACCGCGGTGACGCCGACCACGACCGCGATGGCCAGCCCCGCGATCGCCCACAGCACGGTCTGGTACGGCGGCCCTTGCGGCCCCGGACCGAACGGAAGTGTCTGCCACTCGCTGACCGCCTTCCGACCGGCGCGCTCGGTGTTCGATCCGTTCCAGACCGCGAACGACACGGGGACGTCCTGCTCCAGCCCGATGGACGCCCGGTTCTGCTGCTCGGCGGTGAGGTTGCGCGAGAACACCACGTACCACCGGCCGTCGCGGTACGACGCGTTGGTCGCGATGGCCGTCCGGTTGAACGGCGTGGTCGTCCCCGGGCCGGCGGCCAGCAGCTCCTGGCGACCCATCGCGCCGTTCCACCACCAGACGTTCACCATCGACTGGGGGCTGCCCATCGCGATGCCGGGCTGCTGGCTGACGTTGGCCGGGAACTGGACCGCGACGGCGTCGCCGTACGAGCCGATTCGCGGCGCATCGTACTGGGACGGCGTCACGTTGCCGTCCTTGGTCGCGTCGGCCCACGACACCCGGACGAACAGCCGCTCCCGAGTGTGGGCGGCCTCGACGTTCGCCCGCTCGACGGAGGTCTGGTTGGCGTTCGGCACCTGGCTCGGGGCGCTCGACAGCGTGACGGTGGCGGTCGAGGCGTCGTTCCACGCCGGTGCGGTCGGCGTCATCAGCGAGCGCACCTGATCCTGGGACGCGGCCATCACCGGGATCTGGCCGGCCGGAGCGCCCGAGGCGTACATCGGGACGAACGTCGCCGCGAGCACCAGCGCGCCGGCGAGCAAGAGCCGCCGTGCCGTCGCCGCGAGCTCATCCTCCATCCTCGAACACCTCCGGACCGAAGGTCCGGCGAACTCGACGTCGTTCGCTCACTCGTCGAACGCCGTCGGACCGCGGGTCCGACGAGCTCGACGGTTCGACGCTTCGCTTACTCACCGTCGAACACCGCTGGACCGCAGGTCCAGCGAGCTCGAATTCGCTCCCGAGGTCGCTCATTCGAACACCTCCAGCCGGTACTGCTGAGCCGGGTTGTTGGTCGTGAGCAGGTCCATCAGCTCGCTGTCGCCGCCCCGGCTCACCCGGTCGCGGTGGCGCTCGATGGTGTCGAGCGCCTCGTGGACCTGCTCGCCGAACAGCTCCTCGAGCAGCGGCCGCGGGATGCGCTCGGCGTCGATGCTCTCGCCGGTCTCGGCGTCGTGCTGGGGCGGGGCGAACGGCGGGATGTAGTAGACGTTGGGCTGGGTGTGGTAGTCGGGGTGGAGCCGGAGCGCGACCTCGTACTCGTTGACGAGCTTGTGGATGGGCCCCTGCTCGTCGTCGAGGTAGCCGACCAGCCGGAGCTGGGGCGGACACTCGGTCGCGCAGGCCGGCGGCACCGCGTCGCCGTCGTTGAGGTTGAAGTTGCCCTCGGTCTCGGCGCCCTCGCCCTCGATGCGGGGGTAGCAGAAGATGCACTTCTCCGACCGCTTGCGCATCACGTTGTAGTAGACCTTGTTGTACGGACACCCCTCGACGCAGTAGCGGTAGCCACGGCACCGCTCCTGGTCGACCAGCACGATGCCGTCCTCTTCGCGCTTGTAGATGGCCTTTCGCGGACACGCCTCGGCGCACGAGGGATGGGTGCAGTGGTTGCAGATGCGCGGGAGATAGAAGTAGTAGGAGTTGGGGTACTCGCCCGCCCCCTGGTCCTCGTCCCAGTTGGGCCCCCACTCGGGCTCCTCGCCCTCCGGCTGGAGGGGCGCGTCGCTGCCGTCGTACATGACCTCGGTGTGGTTGAAATTCCAGGCCCGGCCGTAGTCCTCCTGCGAGGGTATTGTGCCGTCGCCCTCCTGGTACTCGCCGTGGGCGTCTTCGTTCGCCTGCTCGGCCGACGCGTAGCCCCCGCCGTCGTCCTCCCAGCCCCGCGGGTAGCCCTGGCCGGGCTGGGTCTCGACGTTGTTCCAGTACATGTACTCGCGGCCGCCCGAGTCGGTCCAGAGCTTCTTGCAGGCGATGGTGCAGGTCTGGCAGCCCACGCACTTGTTGAGGTCCATCACCATCGCGACCTGGTGGTCGATGCCCTCCGCGACGTCGATCTGCTGGCCCTGCCCCTGCCGTGTCGTGGTCTGCTCTTGCCGGTCTCGCTGGTTCTGGGAGCTCATTCGGTGTCACCTCGGGAAGCGTCGTCGGCTGCGTCGAGGTCGGTCGCGTTTCCGCTCGGCGTGTCGTCCGTCGTCCCGGTCCTCCGCGTCGTCGTCTCGGTGTTCTCCGTCGTTGCTTGGTCCGCATCGGCGGTCGTCGTCTGGTCCGCGGCCGGTCCGGTCTGGTCCTGGGCGGGCGTCTCCGGGACGACATTCTGCGCCTCGTCGGCCGGTGTGACGGTCCCGGTCTCCTGGTCGGCCGACTCGTCCTCCACCAGTTCGACGTCGACGCGGACGTCGCTGTTCACCCCGGTCGGCCCCCAGTAGTTGGGAATGAACTCCAGGTGCTCGCCGGTGTCCTCGGGGTACTGCACCAGCTGGGTCGGCTTCATGTACATCCCGACGAGCGTGTTGAAGTTGCTCCGGCTCGGGAACTGGAAGCGCTCCCACGCGAAGTAGAGCTTCGCCACGCCGGGCTGGGCGCTCGGATAGATCTTGACGCCGACCTCGATCTCGTCGAGATCGTTGTACACCCGGACCGTGTCGCCGTCCTCGATGCCGCGTTCCTCGGCGTCGTCGGGGTGCATGTAGACGATGGGCTCGCCCCGCTGGAGCCGGAGCATGTGCTTGTTGTCCCGCCACGTCGAGTGGATGGACCACCGGCCGTGGGGCGTGTTGTACCGCAGCGGGTACTCCTGCTCGGCCTGGAGCACCTCCGGGTCCTTGTACGTCGGCACCTGCTCGCCGAGGTCGAGGAACCAGTCGTGGTCGATGTAGTACTGCTGGCGGCCGGTGAACGTCGGCCACGGGTTCTTCTGCTGGACGTAGCGCTTCCACGGGGTGTACGGCTCGCCCTCCTCCAGCGGCGAGGTCCAGTGGTCGCCCGACGCCTCGAACCGCCGGGGCTGTTCGACCGTGTCGTCGAACGTGATGCGGTTATCGCCTCCCTCCGGGTTGCTCTCCTCTGAGTGCTCGAGAATGAACTCGGCGGCGGCCTTGTCTTCCGCTAGCGCGTTCGGTTCGTCGTCCAGCCAGTTCCGGACGTAATCGTCGTGGACCGTCGTGAGGTCGATCTGGCGGTCGAACTGGCGGTCCTGGACCGGGTCCAGGTTCCGCCGTCTCGCGATCTCCTGGACCTTCTCCGCCAGCAGCCGGAATATCTCCCAGTCGGTCTTCGACTGGCCCAGCGGCTCGATGGCCGGCGTGAACGGGTGGACGTAGCTGTGCATGTCGGTCATGTTCAGGTCGTGCTTCTCGTAGTGGCTGGCTGCGGGGAGCACGATATCGCTGTACAGCGCGGTCGAGTCCATCCGGAAGTTGATGTCGACGATGAGGTCGAGCTTGGGCCAGAGGACGTTCTCGATGGCGATGCCGCCCTTCGACTGGTTGAAGTAGTTGCCCCGCCAGCAGAAGAAGACGCTCGGGTCCGGGCGAGAGCCGTCCTCGCGCTCCTTCGGGTAGACCGGCATCCACCCGCGGTCGATGGACTCCTGGATGCGCCGGCGGGTCTCGGGTTCGATGTTGCCGAGGAGGTCGCCGTGGTAGTAGGTCCACAGCGTCGTCGGCACGGCCCGGACGTTGCCGGTCGGGAACGAGAGCTGCTGCCAGCCCTTGTAGGTCCAGATCTTCTCCTGGCCGACGTAGTGGTCGAAGCCGGTCCCCTGTCGACCGATGTGGCCGGTGAGGGTCACGAGGAGCTGGATGGCCCGGTTGCCCAGGTCGTTGTGGTACCAGTCGTTGACGCCCTTCCCGTGGATTATCTTGCCCCGCTCGGCGTTGGCGAACTCCCGGGCGATCTGGCGGTGGGTGTCGCGGCCGACGCCGGTGAGCTCGTTGACCCGCTGGGGGCCGTAGTTCGAGAGCTCGTCGGTGACGTGCGACCAGACCGTCCGGACCTGCACGCTGCCGCCGCCCTGCAGCGGGATCGACCGATCGACGTTCAGTTGCGGATCGAAGTTCAGCGCGATGCTCGAATCCGGGTCGTGCTTGCCCTCACGGTTGCCCAGCGACCCCGGCGCCGCCCGGAGGTTGCCCTGCTGGTCGACCATCACGAACACCTTGCCGGCCTCGCCGTTCGTCGAGAGCCCCCGGACGTCGGCCACGCGCAGGAACTTCCCGTCGTCCTCGCGGACGAGCAGCGGCATGTCCGACTGCTCCTTGACGTGGGCCTCGTCGTAGAGGTTCTCGTCGACGATGGTCCGGGCCATCCCGAGCGCCAGCGCCGCGTCGGTGCCGGCCTGCGGCGAGAGCCACTCGTCGCAGTGGATGGCGGTCTGGGAGTAGTCGGTGAAGATACCGACCCGCTTGGTCCCGTTGTACGCGGCCTCCAGGAAGAACTTCGCGTCCGGAATCCGGGTGACGTTGACGTTCGACCCCCACGCGATGATGTAGTCGGAGTTGTACCAGTCGGCGCTCTCGGCGTTGTCGGTCTGGGTGCCCCACGTGATCGGCTCGCCCGGCGGGAGGTCCGAGTACCAGTCGTAGAAGCTGTGGCTGACCCCGCCGATGAGGTTGACGAACCGCGACCCGGAGGCGAACGACACCGGGCTCATCGCCGGGATGGGCGTGAACCCCGAGATGGCGTCGTAATTGCCCTGCTGGACCTCCTTGACGACCTTCTCGGCGATCTCCGTCAGCGCCTCGTCCCACGAGATGCGCTTCCACTTGCCCTCGCCGCGCTGGCCGACGCGCCTGAGCGGGTACTTGATGCGCTGCTCGGCGTTGACGTAGTCGGTGTAACACGCTCCCTTCTGGCAGCCCCGGGGGTTCGACGACGGGAGCTCGTCGTTGATAGCCGGGTAGTCGGCGGCTTGCTCCTCGCGCCAGACCTGGCCGTTCTTGACGTAGACGTTCCACGAGCAGCTACCCGTGCAGTTGACGCCGTGGGTCGACCGCGCGACCGAGTCCCAGTCCCACTTCTCCCGGTAGAAGTCCTCCCAGTCCCGGTAGGGGTAGTCGCCGATGTAGTCGCTACCGTCGACCTGTTCGATGCCGGTCATCTGGGTCAGGCTGTCCGCGATGGACGTCCCCGACAGGCCGAGCGCGGTCGACAGCCCCAGCCCCTTGAGGAAGCCGCGGCGACCGACGTCGCCGCTCGATTCGCCTGCGCTCTCAGCGTCCGCGTTCGATTGGTTGTCGCTCATTGTCGTTTGCCGATGAACACTGTCGTTAGTCCGAGCACTGTTCCACAGACGCCCAGCAGCAGCCCCGCCGGCGTCGCGCCGCCGACCTCCAGGCCGGTCGCGACCAGCGCGAGGCCCGCGAGCTTCGTCGCGTAGTCGAGGAGCCGGTACGTTCGGCCGGTCACGGTCACGCGGTGGTCACTCATCCGGACCACCCCCGCCACCGGGGAAGTCGCTCGACTCTCCTCCCGACTCCCCCTCGGTCCCGCCCGTCGGTTCCGACTCCGTTCCGCCGGACATCTCCGCCTCGCTCTCGCCGGCCGGGTCCGTCGCGGGGTCGTCGACCTGGTCTCCCGACGCCGACCCGCCGTCGGCGGCTGTCTCGCCCCGGCCGGGCGCCTCGGTCGGACCGTTCCCCCGGAGAACGAGGTAGGTGATACCGCCGGCCACGACCGGGTAGAGCAGCACGCCGACCAGGAGCAGGGTGTTGATGGTGTCGGTCGAGACGTGGATGACGTCCGCGAGGATGTTGTTCATCCCCGCGATGGAAGCGACCATGATGAACGTCACCGCCGCGACCCCGACCGCGGTCTGCCACGGTCGGCGGAGCGGGTCGACCGTGAAGTGGGTCGGCTCTTCCCGGTAGTCGACGAACGGCCACAGGAACACGAGGCCGAACACGATACCGGGGAGCACTATCCCGCTGAGGAACTCGGTCGAGACGTGGACGTCGGTGAACGGGACGGTGAAGCTCGTCCACGACGGCATCAGCTTCAGGAAGCCGAACACCCACATCAGGAACCAGTCGGGCATGATGAGCGCCGGCGTGCCGGCGGGGTCGTTCGGGCCGTACTGCGCGACGTTGTGGACCGGCAGGAACCCCGCCAGCAGCGAGACGGTCGCCAGCGTCAGGAAGAACACCACGACGCTGACCGCGGCCTGGTTCGGGAACGCGGGCAGCCCGACGACGTAGGTGTCGTCGCCCCGGTCGATGGTGAGTTCGCCCGCAACGTCGCCGCTGCGGGGGCCTTCGGTGTGCTTCTGACGGATCAGGATGGCCATGTGGACCCCGATGAGCGCCATGATGGCGACCGGGATGAAGAACACGTGGAGGAAGTAGAACCGCGGCACCGTCGCGCTCGTCGGATACTGACCGCCGAACACTATCTCCGCCAGGATATCGCCGAGCAATGGCACCGACGTGGCGATGCTGTAGCCGATTCCGGTCGCGGTGCTGGCGAACTCGTCGAACGGCAGCGAGTAGCCCGTGTATGCGGCGAAGATCGCCAGCACCGCGAGGCCCCCGCCGACCACCCAGTTGGGCTCGCGGGGGTTGCGGTACGCACCGGTGAAGAACACCCGGAGCATGTGGAGCCCGATGGAGGCCACGAAGAAGTGGGCGGCCCAGTGGTGCATCCGCCGGAGGAACATCCCGTACGGGATGTCGTAGGTGATGTGGAGCACGCTCACGAACGCGGCGGGCAGGTCCTGGCCCTGATACTGGGCCACGCTGCCCTCGTAGGTGACCTCGGTGGTACTCGGCTCGAAGAAGAACCCGAGGAACACGCCCGTAATGACCAGCACGAAGAACGAGAACAGCGCCACCTCGCCGAGCAGAAACGAGTCCTCTGCCGGGAACGCCTTGCCGAGGAACTCGCTACCGCTGTCGAGGTCGAACCGGCCGTCGAACCAGTCGTAGATGCGATCGAACATCGTGCTCACTCCGTTACCCCGACGGGCCCCTCAAAGTCGCCGGTGGCGATGAGATAACCGTCGCTCGACAGCGTGATCGGCAGTTGTGGCAGCGGACGGGGCGGCGGGCCGCCGACGACCGACGCGCCCTCTACCGGATTGAACTTCCCGAAGTGGCAGGGACACACCATCGTCTGGCCGTCGCGGTCCGACACCATGCAGCCGGCGTGGGTGCAGACCTTCGAGTAGGCCGCGTACCCCGAGACGGTGAACGCGAGCTGCGTCGGCTCGGCGTACTCCTCCTCGGGGTACCGGACCAGCAGCGTCGGCGCGTCCTCGAGGCCCGGCCGGGGCTCGGGAAAGACGGTTATGAAGTCGCCCATCCCCAGCGCGTTCTCGTCGATCCGGTCGCCGTCCGCGTCCACCAGCGGTACCCCGTCGGAGTAGATGGGACCGGTGTACTCGCGCTCGAACACCCGTGTCAGCCCCGCGAGCGGGGCGGCCAGGCTCCCGACCGCCGACAGGCCGCCGATAGTGGCCAGGATCTTCGCCACGTCCCGACGGTCGAGTCCGTCGTCCTCTGCGGCCGGCGATTCGGCCCCACCGTCCGACCGGAGGGCCGCGGCCGAGTCGGCGCACGGGCAGCTCTCGCACGGGTCGTCGCTTCTCGGTCGCGTTCGGTCGTCGCCTCCGGATCGCGTCGAATCGTTGCTCTCGTCCATCGGTCAGTGCCCCCGTTTCTCCGCCACCTCGACGTGCGGCATGAACCACGCGTAGTACGCGACGGTCAGCGCAGCCAGCGAGAGGAACAGGCCGGCCGCGTACAGACCGAAGTACTGGGTTCGGGCCAGCGTCAGGTACTCGCCGGTGAACAGCGCCGAGAACACGATGGCGAGCACGGTCAGCGCGCCCATCACGACGATGCCCTCGTTCGACCCGGTCGCGTCGTGGTACTCGACGAGCCACCGCTCGTCGGTGCTGAGCCACGGCAGGCCGACGCCGCCGTCGGACTGGCGGTCGGCGGTGTCCGCGCTGCCCTCGGCGTCGGACCGGTCGGCGTGACCGCCGTCGGAGACCACGACTTCGGCGTCGGCGTCCTCGGGTCTGACCGCGCTGTTCATGAAGCGGTGAGCGCCCGCGAGAGCGCCGTAGAGCGCGAACAGCGCGACCCAGACGATGACGCCGACCTGGCTGGGCGAGAGCTTGTTCGGCGTGTCTACCGGGCCGTCGAGGGGTCGTATCTCGCTGACGCTCGGGTCGATCGCTATCTCCTCGCTCGTCGCCTCCCCCTGGAGCGCGACGTACCACATCGGCAGCAGGACCAGCGCGACGAGGATGCCGATGACGAGGGTCTCTGTTCTCACTGTCCGGCCTCCCGGGGTCTTGTGTCCGTCAATTCGTACCCTCCGTTCTCGCTCTCCGTCCCCTCCGAGACGGCGAGTGACCTGACGGAGTGACATCGCAAACGCGATTAGACCCTGTTCCTCGATATAGAGGCCCTTTAAGTGGAGCTGACCTGCCAATGAGCGGAAGAACTGCTTAAGGAAGTCGACGGGGTCAATGAAAACATGCCGGGGGAGACCGTCTACGCTGAGTTGAAAATCAGGGAGCCGAACCGGTGCCAGGTCGCGGCCACGTCCGAGTCCGACGCCAGAGTGAGCCGGGTGTCCCGGACCGTCATCCCGAACGAAAACGGCCGCATCACCGAGGAACTCGAGGTCGAGCGGTCGCCCGACGACGAGGTGTCCGCCGCGCCGGTCGACCGGGAGAACGGCGTGTTCCGCCTCCGCCGGCCGGTCGGACAGGGCTGTCCCTGCGAGCTCGTCGAGCGCCAGGAGTGTCCGGTCCGGACCATCCACGCCGACGACGGGGAGCTCTTCCTGACGTTCTACGCCGAGGAGATCGGACTGGTGCGCCGAGCGGTCGCCGACCTGAAGGAGTGCTGCGAGGGGGTCCACCTTCAGCGGCTCTACGAGGCGGACGAAGGGGCGTCTCGGGACCTCGTCTACGTCGACCGCGACCGGTTCACCGACCGGCAGCTCGAGGCCCTCCGAACTGCGCACGAGATGGGCTACTTCTCGTATCCCAAGGAGGCCAACGCGGGCGAGGTCGCAGACGCGCTGGGAATCGCCTCGACAACGTTCACGGAACACCTCTCGAACGCCCAGTCGAAGCTCCTCGAGCACCTGCTCGGCGAGTAAAGCGCTTAGGGGAATAGCGGTCCGGTCGGGTACGGGAATCGAACGCAGTAATCTTAAGCACCCTACATACCGAGGGTAGTGAACTTACTACTGGACGTCGTCGTCGGTTTCGAAATGGCCCAGCGGTACCGGTTCACCTGTCCCGTCTGCGAAGAGTGTATCGTCGTGGACCGACACGTCCGCGAGGCTCTTCTCGCGCAGGGGTGTGTCGTCTGTTCCTCCAGCGTCGGGTCGGACTGCTTCGATGCTCGGTGACTCCGCGGCCGAGTCATCGATACAAAAAACGCACAGTCCGCACTCGCCGCGTCGGGCGCGAATCCGACGTTCATCTGTAGGTGCTGCCGCAACTACTCGACGGAGCAATGAGAATCGGGACGCGAAGTAGTTCGTTCCCGGACGGAGCCCGCGTTAGGTTGTGCCGCTCAGTCGGCGGCTTGTCCGCCGTCGACGGGAATCGTGTGTCCGGTGATGTAGGAGGCGTCACTCGAGCAGAGGAACGCCACCACGCCGGCCATCTCCTCGGGCTCGGCGATGCGGTCCATCGGAACGTCCCGCATGGCCGAGGTATCGTAGTCGGCGCGCAGCGTTCGAACGGCAGTCCGAACGAGTTCGATGGCTGTCTTGACCCGGTTCAGCAATGACCGCGACGACCCGCTGGGCTCGCCGAGCAAGCCCGACTGGATGTTCGTCTTCGTCGGGCCCGGTGCGATCGCGTTGACGCGGATCCCCCGGCTGGCGTATTCGAGCGCGACCGACTTGGTCAGGCCGACCACCCCGTGCTTGCTCGCCGAGTAACTCGAGAGTCCGCCCATCCCGACCAGTCCGGCCTCGGAAGCGGTGTTGACGATCGCCCCGTGTCCCTGTTGGTTCATCACGGGGAGCTCGGCTTTCAGACAGGCCCAGATGCCCTTGAGGTTCACGTCGATGATCCTGTCCCAGCTGGCTTCTTCGATGCCGGTCACCTCCACGAAGTCGGTCAGGATACCGGCGTTGTTGTGCGCGAAATCCAGGCTCCCGTAGGTCTCGACGGCGACCTCGACCGCGTGTGTTACCGACGCGGGGTCGGAGACGTCCACCTCGACGAAGGTCGCGTTCCCGCCGGCGTCCTCGATGCGCTCGGCCGTCTCGCGTCCGGTGGCTTCGACGATGTCCGCGACGACGACGTTCGCGCCCTCCTCGGCGAACCGAAACGCCGACGCCCGGCCGATCCCCGAGCCAGCACCCGTAACGAGGGCTGTCTTCCCGGCTAATCCGTTCATACTTGAATACCCCTGTAATTGACGGGACAAACGTCAAAGGTTTTCATCCATCCCGAGAGCCGCGTCCGGGGAAAAAGGAGTATCGGGAGCGAAAGTTCGGCCGCGCCGGATGTCGCTCCTCGCTCCTCGCTTGGAGCGGCGGGCGGCGGGTCGAACTGCCGTCGCGCCGCGTCGGTCGACTTACTCGTCTTCGAGGTCTTCGAGTTCGTCCTCGACGTCGTCCAGTCGGTCCTCTATCCGGTCGATGTACTCCTCGATTCTGTCGTACTGCTGCTCCCAGTACTCCGTCCGCTCCTCGCGTCGCTCGCCCTCGTACTTCCGCTCGGCGTACTCGATCCGGTCCTCGATGGCGGACTGCTTCTCCTCGAGCTTGTAGAGCAGCTTCTTCAGCTTCTTCTTCTCGTACTTCAGTTTCTTGTACTTCCGGTCGTGGCTGTCCTGGTCGACGTCGGCCTCGTTCTCCTGGTCGACGTCGGCGTCGTTATCGCTGCCGTCCTGGTCGACATCGGCCTCGTTCTCCT
Source organism: Halorussus rarus (assembly GCF_003369835.1). Taxonomy (NCBI): domain Archaea; kingdom Methanobacteriati; phylum Methanobacteriota; class Halobacteria; order Halobacteriales; family Haladaptataceae; genus Halorussus; species Halorussus rarus. The sequence continues at coordinate 49,760 of NZ_QPMJ01000005.1, forward strand.
GGTCGATGTCGGCGTCGTTGTCATCGCCGTCCTGGTCGACGTCGGCCTCGTTCTCCTGATCGACGTCAGCGTCGTTATCGCGACCATCTTGGTCAACATCTGCGTCGTTGTCCTGGTCGACGTCGGCATCGTTGTCGTCGCCGTCTTGATCGACGTCAGCATCGTTGTCCTGGTCGATGTCGGCGTCGTTGTCGTCGCCGTCCTGGTCCACATCGGCGTCGTTGTCCTGGTCGACATCGGCGTCGTTGTCGTCGCCATCTTGATCGACGTCGGCGTCGTTGTCCTGGTCGATGTCGGCGTCGTTGTCGTCGCCGTCCTGGTCGACATCGGCATCGTTGTCCTGATCGACATCTGCATCATTGTCGTCGCCGTCCTGGTCGACGTCAGCGTCGTTGTCCTGGTCGATGTCGGCGTCGTTGTCGCTGCCGTCCTGGTCGACGTCGGCCTCGTTACTCTGGCTGACGTCGGCGTCGTTACAGTCGCCGTTCTGGTCGACGTCGGCCTCGTTGTCCTGGTCGATGTCGGCGTCGTTATCTCCGCCGCTCTGGTCTATACTCGCTTCGTTGCTCTGGCTGATGTCGACCGACGACTCGCCGTCGCAGTCCTCGTCCGTCGCGTGGGCCAGCGCGCCGCCGCTCATCGCGGCGCCGACGAGCGCCGTGGCGACCAGCAGCGCGAGCAGGGTTCGTAGTGCGCGTTTCATGGGTTGTCTCCTTGGTTCGGTTTCGCCGCTGGACTCGCGGGGCGGTTCCCCCGCAACTCCATCTGGACAGAAACCCGCCCGAACCGAAGAACGAGGTTCTCAGTATTGCAAGCGTCTCGCGGCTCCGCCGGTTCTAGGTATCTAGATGCCGTCCGTCTCGGATACCTAGCGTCTCACTCTACCGTTGCGGGTCGCCACGAGTCGAACGTGAGGGAACGACGATGGCCAGCAAACGATACGACACGCCGAACCACCCCAGATGGGACGCGCGGACGACCGAGACCCGGTCCACCGACCCGCCGTCCCGGTGGCAGTCCGGGCGCGCTCGCGCCGAGAGGCCCGCCAGTGACGCGGCGACCGGTAGTGACACGCCGCCGGCGCTGGTGACGCGCGCGGAGACGGACGACGCGCCGGTGGAACTCTCCGACGGCCCGAACTGGACCCGGATCACCGCCGAACTCCCCGACCGCTCGCTCGACGACGTCCGGATCACCGCCGCCGGGACCGCGATACGGATTCGCGCCGCGTCCCCGGCATCGTCGGACCGGTCGGACGGTATCGACCGGACGATCGCGCTCTCGGGGGCCGCGGACGCCGACGGAGCCGTGGTCGCGTACTGCGACCCGGTGCTGAGCGTCCTCGTTCCGAAGCGCGATGCCGCGTGACAGTTCGCGATGCGACCGTCCTCACTTCCTGCCGCGGTCGATCGCGGTGAACTCCTCGAGCATCTCCTCGAAGCTCTCCGGCGGCACGTCGAGCCCCTCGCGGAGCTCCGTCGCCCGTCGGCGCATCCGGACGTACTCGCTGGAGTCCTCGAGCTGCTCGGGCGTCTGCTCGGACTCGAGGACGGCCAGCTTGGCGGTGAGGGCGAACAGCTCCGAGACGGGGTCGTCGTACGACGCCGCCGCCAACTGCTGGTCGATCGCGGCGAACAGGTCCTCCCTGTCGGTGGGCTTGCAGAGGTAGTCGTCGAACGGCATGTCGACGATCTCGAAGCCGGGGTTGACCGCCGTGACCATGATGACCCGGCACTCGTACCCCCGCTCGCGGAGCTCCCGCAGCACCTCGTCGCCGGAGAACGGCATGCGCCGGTCGAGCAGGACCACGTCGACGTCGTCGTCCATCTCCGCGAGCGCCTCCTCGCCGCCGTACGCGGTCCGCACGTCGGCGTACCGCCGGCGGAGTCGGAGCGCGTACGCGTCGGTGACCTCGGGCTCGTCGTCTACCACGAGCACCGTGGCGTCCCGGGGTTGGTCCATGGTATCAAAGGACAATGAGGGTAGGTCGCTGCCCGAGTTATACCTTTCGCGCCCCGCCGGTTCGGGCGCCCTCGACGACGGTGAACTCGACGATAGTGGGACGCCACAGGAGGGACGACCGGGGGCGGAGACACCCGGAGCTATTAGTGTGCATTGGTAGCAGGTACCAAGAATGGGGCTGAGGCTGCGGACCAAGTTCGTCGTCATCCTCGTGGCGATCACGCTCGTGCTGGGCGCGTCGGTCTACGTGACGCTGGAGTCGTACCAGCGCGACGCGGTGGCCGAGACGCGCGCGAGCGTCGACGAGACCGCCCGACTCGTCGCCGACCAGATCGACGCGTCGGTCCGCGACACCCGCGACGACGTGGGGAAGGTCGCCTCGCGACCGCGCGCGAGAGAGTTCGACGAGAGCGGCCGGTTCCTGGACGCGTTCCTGGCGAACTCGCCGTTCTACGCGGCGCAGGTCGTCGCCGCCAACGGGACGGTGGTCGCGTTCCGCGGCGACGTCTCGGCCGAACAGCGCCGGTCGGTCGTGGGCTCGGACCGCGGCGACGTCCCCTACGTCGCGCAAGCGCTCCGGGGACGGACCTACCTCGGTGACGTCCGGTACGTGGCCGAGACCGGCAAGCACGCCATCGTCTTCAGCGCGCCCATCATGCGGGGCGCCGAGGTCGAGGGCGGGCTCGTGGCCGCGATGTACCTCGACAACCAGACGGCGTTCGACCTGCTCCCGCCGCTGGAGACCAGCTCTCAGACGGTCGAGATCACCGGCAGCGGGGCGGTGCTCAGCGAGAGTCGCCGGACGTTCGGCGCGTCGGTCCGGAGTTCGGCGGTCGTCGAGTCGACCGGCTGGGAGGTGACCGTCACCAGGGACCGGACCGCGCTCGACGCGCGGCTCCGACGGCTCGCGGCGTCCCAGGCCGCGGTGCTGGGCGTGCTGTTGCTGGCCATGGTGGGCTTCGGCTACTGGCAGTACGCCGTGAGCCTCCGACAGACCGAGCGGCTCCTCGCCGGGTTCGACAGGCTCGGCGAGGGCGACTACGACCACACGGTATCGCTGCGGGGCGGTTCCGAGTGGGAGCAGATGAGCGCCGGCTTCGACGAACTGGCGGGGACGCTGCGGGCCCGCGAGGCGGCGCTGCGCGAGCGCCAGCAGCGCCTCGAGGTCCTCTACCGCGTGCTCCAGCACAACCTGCGCAACCGGATGAGCGTCATCCTGAACTACGCGGACGTCGTGGAGGAGACGGCCGCCGACGAGGCGATGGCGAGCGCCGCCCGGACCATCCGCGACGTCGGCTGGGAGGTCACGAGCCTGAGCCGGAAGGCCAGACAGATCCGGAACGCCATCGAGGCCGACCACGAGCGCCGGCCCATCGAGGTGACCGACCTCGTCGCCGAGGTGGTCGCCGACGTCGGCGAGGAGTACCCCGACGTCGAGGTGACCGCGTCGTTGCCCGATTCGGTTCGGGTGCTGGCGCTCCCGTCGCTGCGGCTGGCGGTCGAGAACGTCTGCGAGAACGCGTGCGAGCACAACGACAGCGCCGACCCGCGGGTCGAGGTCTCGGTCGCCACCGTCGAGCGCGACGGCGAGGGCCTGGAAGGACCAGGGAAGACGAGTGACGCGGGCGAGCAGGGGGGACTGGAACGCGCCCGGGCCGACCCGCACGACAGAGCCGGCTGGGTCAGCATCGCGGTGGCGGACAACGGCCCCGGCATCCCCGAGCAGGACCGGACCGCCATCGGCGAGGGCCGGGAGACCGACCTCGAACACGCGAGCGGGCTCGGCCTCTGGCTGACCTACTGGGTGGTCGACAACTCCGGCGGGCGGCTCCGGTTCGCCGAGAACGACCCGCGGGGCGCCGTGGTGACCCTGGAGCTACCGCGCGCGTCACCCGACGGCGGGGCGGACGACGGGACGGCCGGCCGGGTCCGAGCCCGCGGGTAGCGTCCGGGCCGACGATAGCGTCCGGTCCGGCGGTTCACCGACTGTCGCTCCTCCGCGCGAAGCCGACTCGTTCGTCGTGGTTCCCGGGCTGACCGTGACGTTCCCGGCGAACCGGTCGTTGACGTACAGCGCGTAGGTGCCCGGGTCGTCGAACGACTCGACGAACACCGTCTGGCGGGTGCCGTTGGGCGCGATGGAGAGCTCCCGGCGGTCGACCACGGCGTCTCCGCTGAGGAGCTTCACGACGTAGGTGCCGTCGGCGCCGCCGACGTTTGTCACCCGGACCAGGACCTCCGTGTCGTCGCCGGTGCGGATCTCGGTGACGCGCACGACCGCGTCGTCGATCTGGAACTTGGCCTGCTTGATGCCGGTCGCGAAGTCCGCCAGCCCCGTCGCCCGCGCCTCGTAGAAGTAGTGTGTGGGGCCCTCGTCGACGAGCTGGGTCGGGAGTTCGGTCCACGTGCCGTTCTGCCGGGTGTAGAGGGTGACGTCCTCCGGTCCCGTCTCGTTCCCGGCCAGCTGGTCCTTGCGGACGCGGAAGACGACGCTGACGTTCCGGAGGTCCTCGTCGGGGATGGTGCTGTTCATCGAGACGAACGCCGCGTCCTCGGTCCCGTCGTCCGGGTCGAACGGCGGCGTCCCCTCGAGCCGCTGGGTGCTTTTCGTCACGTTCAGCGTGAAGTTCTCGGTGCGCTCGGGGGTGAACGCGATGGAGTCGATCGCCACCGCGTCGTCGCGAGTGAGCGGCCACGAGACGTTCACCGACTGGGAGACGTTCGCCTGGACGTCCGTGACCGACACGTTCACGATGGTCCGGTCGGCCAGCACGGTCGAGGGCGAGACGTCGGCCACCATCGGCGTGTTCGTCAGCCAGACGTTGCGCTGGGGCTCGTCGGGGTCGTCGCTCATGACGTGGAGCGTCGCGAACCGCGACCCCGATTCCGGCGGGTCGAACGTCACCGCGACGGTCCGGCTCCGGTCGGGTCCAATCGTGAACGGCCCCGCGTCGGCCACCTCGAAGGCGGTCCGGTCCGGACCGACGACGCTGACTGCCCGGACCGTCAGCGGCGCGTTCCCCTCGTTGGTCAGGGTGAGCGTCTCGGTGACCGGCCCGTCCGTCGCGTTCTCGAACCGGAGCGTCTCCGGTCGGACTTCCACGTCCGGCGCGAGCCCCGTCCCGCGGAGGTCGGCCGCGACCGCGTCGCCGTCGTCGGTCTCGACCCGGAGCGTCGCCGTCGCCGTCCCCGCCGACGCCGGCGCGAACGCGACCGCGATCACCCGGCTCTCGCCGGGTTCGAGCGTCCCCGGTCCGCCGCCCCGCAGCGTCTCGAACGCCGCGGCGTCCGGTCCCGCGACGGTCGTCTCCTCGATGGCGACCGGAGCGTCCCCCGCGTTGGTGACCGTGAGGAGTCGGGGAATCCGGTCGGTCGACGGCCCGCCGACCCGGACGCGCCCGAACTCGACGGCCTCCGGAGTCAGTTCGAGGTCGGACGCCTGGGCCGGACGGGCCGCGTCGGCGCGGCTCTCGGGCGGTCGGAGCGCGGCGGCAGGGACGACTACCGTCGAGACGACCGCGAGACACAGCAGCACCGCCATCGCGCTCCTCGCCCCTATTGTGGTAATCGGTATCATACCACTCATTTCGGGCTACGACAACCCCCGTCTTGTAGATACGGATGTCTCGGATTTCCGGTAGCAGGAGGTCGCCTCCGTACCGACGGTCCGGACGGACATGGGGTGGCGAAGATTCACGTGGAGGTGTGTGGTATCGTATGGCATGGAAGTCGTCATCGACAACGTGACCGACGGGGTAGTGGTCGTCGACGCCGACCTCCGGGTCACGTCGGCGAACGCCGTGGCGGCCGACCTCCTCGGGACCGACGCGGCGGCGCTCGTCGGAGCCGACCTCAGGGAGGCGTTCCCGCGGTCGGCGGCGGCGACGTTCCGCGAGCACTTCGGCGGAGAGGACCCGAAGCACGCGGAGGTCGCCTTCGAGGAGTACTTTCCGGACCTCGAGGCGTGGCTGGCCGTCAGGACGGTCGCGGCCGAGGAGGAGCTCGCGGTGTACCTCCGGGACGTCACCGACCGGAGGCGCCTCGAACGGGAGCTCGACGACCGCGAGCGGGAGCTGGTCCGACTCGGTCGGAACAACGCCATCGTCCAGCGCATCGTCCGGGACCTCGTCGGAGCGACGACCCGCGAGGAGATCGAACGGACGGTCTGCGAGCGGCTGTCGTCGAGCGACCGGTACGAGTTCGCCTGGATCGGCGAACTCGGGACGGGCGACGACGCGATCGCGCGGCGGGTCGCGGCCGGCGAGTACGAGGGCATCCTCGACCTCGTCGCCGAGGAGCGCGGCGACGCCGCGCCGGTCGGGCCCGAGCGCGCGGCCGTCGAGACGGGCGAGACGCAGGTCGTCGGACAGCTGGTCGACGACGAGTCGGTGCCCGAGCCGGTCCGGCGCGAGGCGTTCGCGCGCGGGGTGCAGTCCAGCATCGCCGTGCCGCTCCGGTACGGCGGCACCACGTTCGGCGTCCTCGGCGTCTACGCGACCCGCCCGGACGCGTTCACCGACCGCGAACGCGGGAGCCTGGAGACGCTCGGCGTGGCCGTCGGATTCGCCATTAACGCGGCGCGCCAGCGCACCCTCCTGCTGTCGGACGCGGTGGTCGAACTCGCGTTCGACGTGACCGACTCGACGGCGTTCTTCGCGTCGGCCTCGGCCCGGCTCGACTGCGAGATCGCCCTCGAGGGCATCGTCCCGCTGGACGAGCGCTCGCTGCTCGGGTACGTCCGGGTCGAGGGGGCGGCCCCGACGGACCTACACGACCTGGCCGCTGACCGAGCCGAGGTCGACGTCGGTCGCGTCGTCCACGAAGCCCCGGAGGAGGCCGGCGGGCTCGTCGAGGTCACGCTGTCGGGCGGGTCGCCGGTCCTCGTGCTGGTCGAGCGCGGCGCGACCGTCCGGACCGCCGAGTTCGACCGGGGCGCCGGGCGCGTCGTCGCGGAGATCGGAATCGGAGAGGACGTCCGGGAGATCGTCGAGGCCCTCGGTGAGGCGTTTCCGGCGTCCGAGCTCCGCTCGAAGCGCGAGCGCGAGCGGTCGGTCGAGACCGCCCAGGAGTTCCGGAGCGCGCTCCGCGAACGGCTCACCGACCGCCAGCGCGTCGCGCTCCGGACCGCGTACGTCGGCGGGTACTTCGAGTCGCCCCGAGACAGCACCGCCGAGGAGATCGCCGCGGCGCTCGACGTCACCTCGCCCACGCTCCACTACCACCTCCGGGCGGGACAGCGCAAGCTGCTCGATGCCTTCTTCGACGACGAGGCGACGGTCGAACGACTCTCGGACGTCGACGAGTGGCGCGCGAGGACCGGCGAATGACGGGCGACGGCGCCCCTCGGAACGACGAGTCGCGCACGGAGACCGGCGACACCGAATCTGCCGACTCCGCGCCGGTCGCCGACGCCTCGTCGGACGCAGAACTCTTTCGCGCGTTCCCCGACCCGCTGCTCCGCTACGAGCGCGAGGGGGAGGCGGCGGTCGTCCGGGCGGTCAACCCCGCGTTCGAGCGGACGTTCGCCGTCGGCGGGTCGGCGGTCGCCGGCGACCCGCTGGCCGACCACCTGCCGGTCGACGCCGAGGCGGCGACCGCGGAGGACGTCCGGTCCCGCCTCGAGGACGGCGACGCAGTCACGGTCGAAACCCGGTGCGGAGAGGGGGACGAGCGGTGCCACTTCCGACTCCGGACCGTCGACGACTCCGACGAGGCGGCGACCGTCGTGGTCTACACGGACGTCACCGACACCGAAAGGCGGGCGCGCGACCTCGAGGCCCGGGTCGAGCGGCTCGAGCGGTTCGTCGACGTCGCGGCCCACGACCTCCGGAATCCGCTCGACGTCGCCAAGATACGCGTCGAGGCGGCCCGCGATTCGCCCGAGGACGTCCACTTCGAGCGGGCCGAAGCCGCGCTCGATCGGATCCAACGCATCGTCCGGGACGTGCTTTCGGTCGGAAGCGCGGAACCGGACCTCGACGAGGAGACGGCGCTGGAAGGGGTCGCGGAGGCCGCCTGGTCGACCGTCGACACCGACGCGGCGACGCTCGTGCTCGACGACGACCTTCCGACCGCGGTGGCGGATGCGGACCTCCTCCAGCACCTCTTCGAGAACCTGTTCCGGAACGCAGTGGAGCACGGCTCCACGAGCCCTCGCTCGCAGGCTCGCGAGGACGCGGTCGAACACGGCGACGGCGACGTGACCGTGCGGGTCGGCGACCTGCCGGACGGCTTCTACGTCGCCGACGACGGCCGCGGCGTCCCGCCTGCGGAACGCGAGCGCGTGTTCGACCCGGGCTACTCGACCGCGGACGGCAACACCGGGCTCGGACTGGTCATCGTCCAGCAGACCGTCGAGGACCACGGGTGGAGCGTCTCGCTCACCGAGTCCGAGTCCGGGGGAGCGCGCTTCGAGTTCACCGGGGTGCGGACGGACGGCCCCGACTGACGACGCTTCCACCAATCGGTACCGTCGTACCGGGCAGAGTTACGAACTATCTAGAGGCGGTTCCCGCGCCGACGTCGCAAGCAATTAGAGCCCCGTTCTACCGGAGTCGGGGCCAAAACGACGATCGAGGGAGACAGATGATAGACGAGCGCCACGAATCGGACGACCGGATCGCGCGGTACCCCGCCCGCGAGCCGTCGATCCCCGAGACCCACGACAGCATCGAACTGACCGACCACGCGGTCGTCGTGTACGACCGAACCGACGCGGACCGGTGGCTCTGGTCCGACGCGGCCGTCCAACTGGAGAAGTGCCGCTGAGCAGTCCCGGAGCCTCTTTCCCCAGGACCGAACGATGGTATATCGCTCGACGGTTTACTGTCCGTCGTCGGTCGAGTACCCCATCTCGAGCAGTTCGTCGAGGACGTCCGCGCGGTTGCGGAGCGCGGCGCGGTACACGGCTTCCCGGACGTCGAACTTCGGGATCGACCGGCCCAGGTCCGATTCGAGTTCCGTAACGAGGTCGCGCTCGCCCTCGACGACGTCGTCGTGGACGAAGAACGTCAGGCGCTCGTCGCGCTCGAACTGGACGGACTTGTCCTGCACCGCCCGGCGGACGATGTACGGCCGCTGGTGGCCCGACGAGTCGCCCGCGGACGACGGGGACCGTGACGAGGACGACGCCGAGGAATCCGGCCGAGAAGACGACGACGCGGGCGCCGAAGAGCCGGCAGTCGAGGGGGAGGAGGAGGTGTCGGTCTCGGACGCAGTGCTCGTCGTCGACTCGCCCTCGGCTGTCGCCGCTCGGCCCTCCGCCGTCCGAGCGGTCGAGTCCGCCTCCTCGGCGGCACTGTCCGCGCCGGCGTCGCCCGCTTGGGCTTCCGCGGCGGTGTCGCCGGCGTCGTCTGCCTCGTCACCGTCGTCCGTCTCGTCGGCGTCGTCGCTCCAGAGGTCGTCGCCCGACCCCGACTTGAGTCCGGTCATGCCCGGACCTCCGCGCGGTCGCGGTCGAGACTGCCCGGTTCCGGCGGGTCCGGCGCCTCGACGCCGCCCTCCGATTCGAGGTGCCGGGCGAGCTCGTCGAACTTCGCGAGGGTCTCCAGTTCGTAGTCGCGCTCTCGGTCGCGGTGCTCGCGCACGTACGCGTACGCGCTACAGTTCTCGCGCCAGCACCCTTCGAGCAGCGAGGTGCGGTCCCGGAGGACGACCGGGACGTCGAACCCCTGATCTTCGACCTCCTCGATGACGGCGCCCTGGTCGCGCGTCCCCTTGACGCGGTTCGGCACCGCCGCGAGGACGCCGATGTTGATCTCCAGCTGCGCTTCGAGGTTGGTCACGAGGTCGTTGAGCCCGCTCATCGAGGCCTGGCCCTTCCCCGACGGCTCGACTGGCATGACGAGGTTCCGGGTCGCGTCGAGCGCGTTGTAGAGGTGGGGCCCCGAACTCGCCGGCGGGTCGACGATGAGGACGTCGTACTGCTTGTGTACCTCCGCTTCCCGGAGGACCCGCTGGAGCTGTGTCCACATCGGGAACGACTCGCCGAAGTCGCTCCGGGCCTCCTGTTCCTTGCGCAGCGTCTCGCCCAGGTCCTCGAGGCGGTTGTGCTCGGGGACGACGTCGACACCCTCCGCAGTGGACTCGATCAGGTCCACGAACTCCCCCTTCCCGCGACCCACGAGGTGGTGGACGAGCGTGTCGACCTCGCCGTCCGCGCGGTCGTGGTCGACGTCGAAGAGGTAGCTCAGGTCGCCGTCCTGGGGGTCGAGCGGGACCGCGAGGACGTCGAGACCGGCTCTGGCGTGCGCGACCGCCAAGTTCGCGGTGAGCGTCGTCTTGCCGACGCCGCCCGCTTCGCTGTAGACCGCGTACGATAGCATGTACGGGTGCCATCGGAGACTTGGATTATAAGTTTTCGTCAGACGTTTCGTTTGCACCACTCGTTTGCTTGCTTCATTTGTAATCAACAATTGTAACTCGTATTTGGAACAACCATTTGTAACGCCATCTTGAAGCAGACGTTTGTGGCACCCACATGCAACAACAGATTCTAACAAGTGTTTGCGTCAACGAGTTCGTTCGGACGGCCGAAACTAGCAGTTCTAGCAACCGGACTGAGCGAACATTCGGATGAATCACTCGGAGTAACTGGTTCCAGGAATCGTTTGCCGCAACCGGTTAGTGGGTGCCGACCAGTAATCGACACCCACCTGTTGGAACTAATACCAATGTTACAACTAACCGTTTGTAACGGGCACTTGTAACAAACAGTGTAAGTAAGGCCGGGCGAGAAGAAGCTCGACGGGAAGACAAGTGTCCGTCAGAGATACCGGTCGAAGATGTCCGCGAGCTCCGATCGAACGAGGTCGCGCATGGCGTCGGCGCGCGCCAGCCGACGCGTGCGCTCGTCGAGGTAGTTGCGCTCGGAGACCGAGGCGTCCCGGCTGCCCTGGGCCGACGCGACCGCAGCGGTACCCGCCCTGATGGACGGGCGCTGGCGGCGGTAGAGCCGGTACCACGTCCGCCGACCCATCTTCGGCAGCGGCGGGCCGCCCGCGACCTGAACGTCCGCCCGCTCGCCCAGTTCGCGGAACCACCGCCGCGCGGTCTCCGTCGTCATGGGTCGGCCGTCTGACTGCCCGGGGAGGAGGTAGCCGGTCCACGCGTCGTTTTCGTCGAGTGCGTCGATGCGGTTGCGGACCGCGTCGACGCCAACCAGGAGTTCGACCGTGTTCCGCGTGCGGCGTGCGTTCTTTCGCTCGCCCGCAGCGAACTCGACGTAGGGGACGTCCCCGTCGCCGGGGTCGAGCACGAGCTGGTCGACGTGGAGTTCGCAGGTCTCCACGGGTCGCAGTCCCCAGCCGGCGAGCGCGAGCAGGAGGAACCGCTCGTCTCCGTCCGCCGCCGCCAGGAGGGCGGCGAGGTCGTCGCGGCCGAGCGCCGGGTGGTCGTAACGGGGGTCCTCGTCCCACCCGAACCGGTTCAGGAGATTCGACGCGGGATTGTAGAGTCCGCGGCCCATCTCCTCGAGGAACGTGTACCAGTTCTGGACGGCGGAGACGTACTTCTTCTTCGAGGCGAGCGTCCCAAGCTCGTCGTCGAGCACGCGGAAGGTATCGCGCACGCGCGCGATCTCGTCTGGCTTGGCGGTCTCGTCCAGCAGCGGCGTGAGCAGGTCGTCGGTACCGGTCGTCTCGCAGTAGGTCGTGACGTAGGTCCGGAGACGGGAACGGCGGGGGCCGACCGTGGTCTCGGCCCGCCCGCGGTCGCGTTCGAGCTCTTCGAGGTAATCGTCGAGCGCTTGAGCCGTGGGCTCGTGGTCGATACCCCAATCGCCTTCATCGTCGTCGTCCCCGCTCGGCGGAAGACCCACCGCGTCGTAGAAGTCGCCGGGCGAGAGGTCGTAATCGCGGCGGAGGCGTTCGACGAACCCCGAGTAGTTGCGCTTGAGCCAGGCGTAGGTCGGGGTCTCGCGGTCGGGGTCGACGTCGGCGTCCGGGTCGTCGCGGAGCGCGGGCGCGATCTCCTCGCGGTAGAACCGCTCGAAGTCGTCGAGGGTGTCGAAGCGTGCGTAGTTCGGCATGGTCACTCGGTCGAGTCGCAGAGGGATTCCTTCTCGGAGACGAACCGTCGGGTCCGTCGAAGGAACTCCCCGACGTCCTCGTCGATAGTTCCGTAGCCGTAGTCGGCCTGCTGGCGGAACTCGGACAACTCGTACAGGAACCGGCCGCGCTCGCGCGGCGCGTCGCCGGTGGCGACGATCTCCGTACCGAACAGCGACAGCACGCCGCCGTGCGAGGTGGGTTCGCACCCGCGGTCGTAGAGCGCGGCCTGAACGGCGTGGAAGGTCGCGTAGTAGAGGCGGTTGACGACTGCCGCGTCCGAGAGGCCGGCGTCGCGACCCGCGTCGGCGTCGGGGAGCGCCTGCCGGGCCTGCCCGAGTTCCCGTTCGACCGTCGGACCGCCTGGGCAGTCGTCACTGTCCCGGGAGTCACCGTCCCGTGGTTCGCCGTCAGGCATACGACCGATCCTCGGCGACGGCGTTGCGGACGAACGGGTTCCCCTCCTCTCGGTACCAGGTGAACGGAGACTCGGTGAGGATGTGGAGTTCGACGACGGGACCGTGTTCGAGCATCGCGTCGTACGCGGTGTCGCGGAGAGAGTCGGCGATATCGTCTCCGTCAGGGCCGTCCGAGAGGACGACGAGGACGTCGACGTCGCTCGACCGACCGCTCGCTCCGCCGCGGACGGTCGACCCGAAGACGTACAGTCCGGTGATCTCGTCGCCGTGCCGAGACCGCTCCCGGTCGACGAACGCCGCTGCCGCGTCGGCGTGGGCATCCTCCGGGGGAGGATCGGCCGTAGACTCGTCGTTCATGCGCGTCGGTACGTCTGTCGGCGTCATTTATATTTCCCCGACGCTGTGCTGGGACGGCCGAGAAGGCCGGTCGCTCGGTGTAGGGGTGATTCGAAGGGCATGGATTTCGCTGGGTAGAGCAATACAGTCAGTTGGTTTAGTGTTTGTGGTGCGTGGTTGTCTGCTCTGGACAACCATACAACACAGAATACAAAGAGAAAACGCTCCGAGAACCATAAATCAAAATATGCGATATAAAATCTGGACGGGCGCTGTCCGGAAGTCAGCATTTTAAAATTGTAATAAGTAACTATTAACTGAAACTGTAGTAGAAATGTTTACTGTCTGATGAACCGGACTCCGCAACTGCTCCGTCGTAACAGCGATTTGAGTCGGTAGATATGACATCGAGCGAACGACTGACGATATGGCGCTATTACCTGTATCGTATCTCTCTCAACAACGGGTTCTTCATTCCGGTCGGTATCCTCTATATGCAGCATCGGGGTCTCGGACTCGACGTTATCGGGTTCACGCAGGGGGCCTTTCTGTTCGCAGTGGTCGCGGCCGAGATCCCGACGGGCTATCTCGGAGACCGGATCGGGAGACGCCAGAGCCTCATACTCGGAAACTCGCTCGTCGCGCTGGTAATGGGAATCTATCCGTTTGCGGATTCGTTCCCCGGATTCGTCGTGCTGTACGTCGTCTGGGCGTTCGGTACGTCGTTCAAGTCCGGCACGTCCGAGGCGTGGCTCTACGAGATGCTCGAACGGCGGTTGGACGAATCCCAATTCGCCCGAATTAACGGCCGCGGAAGGTCGTTCACGCTCGGTACGTCGGCGCTCGCGGCCGCTTCGGCGGGCGCGCTTTTCGCTATCAACCCGGTGATTCCGTTCTTCGCTAACGCGGCGCTGAGTGCCCTCGGTATTCCCGTCTTGCTATCGCTTCCGAAAGTCAAAGTTGAAGACGAGGACGAGGACCCCTTCGGTCTTCAGGACGCGGTGGCAGCGCTTCACGTCCAAGTCAGCGAACCGAAAATCCGGTGGTTCGTTCTGTACGTCTCGCTGTTCTTCGCGGTTCTGGAAATCGCGCGCTCCTACGAGCAACCCGCGGCGGTCGAGGTCGGCATGCCCGTAACACTCATCGGCATCATGTACGGCGTCTTCAAACTGCTGTCGGCGGGGGCCGCCTCGCTCGCCGGGACGGTCGAAGAGCGCCTGGGCATCCGGACGGCGTTCGTGCTACTCGTGCCGCTCGTCGTGGTGGCGTACGCGACCGTCTATTTCCTCCCGCAGATGATAATCGTCGTGTTCTTCATGTTGCGGGGCTCCCGCTCGATAACTGGTCCGCTCCGGAATCAATACCTCAACGACCGATTGGAGTCTACTGGCCGAGCGACGGCGCTCTCAGGTATTTCGATGACGATGTCGCTTGCGGGCGGGACCGCGCAGTTCCTTGCCGGAGAAATTGTCACGCACACCGGGGTCATCGATATGCTGATGGTGTCCGGAGTAGGTATCATGGCGCTCGCGGCGCTACTCTGGTTGTCCACATCGCCGATTCGGACGCCGAACCAGTCCGCCACCGAAACCGAAGCGGCCATGACGGACTGAGGGATTCGCTGGCTACCGACGATCCCGAGGAAGAGCTTATCTTCGTCGAGTGTACCAGCGCACGTTCGCTCAATAGCGAAGAGCCGCTCGGGCTGTCGGGGACTGTCTCGGAGTTGATTTTGTCCCGAATGGGGCGGATCCTGATGTACTCTTGGGAGGTCTTGATCTCCTTGATGAACTCCTCTACGTCCCTCTCATCCTCCTCTTCGTTTTGCTCAACGATCTCGAAGACGGTACACGGCTCATCGAGGTAATAGAACACCTTGAGGGCTTTGCCGGTCAACCGCTCATGGAAGTCGATGTGGGGAGGCTGACGGACTTAGAAGCATCCCGCCCCACAAAGATTTTTTAACGTAGACGGCGTTTCTCCCGTCATGTGCCACCTCTGTTCCCGTCTTGGTAGCGCAGTGCGGACGGGGAGTGGCATCTTCGTGTTCTCGTAGCTGGTGGCTGGGGCCGAGATTGGCCTCAGGGCACTGTCCGTCGACTACCATCAACCACCAGCAGCTAATGTCAGAAGCATACGACCTCCGGGACAAGATCGACCAGCTTGAACCGCTCGAAGGGGAAGGAACCGAACTCGTCACGATCACGATGCCGTCCTCGAAGTCGATCAGTTCCATCCGTGAGCGTATCGCACAAGAACACGCAGGTGCCGAGAACATCAAGTCCGACCAGATACGAAACCGTGTACAGCAAGCACTCAAACGCATCCAGCGCATCCTCCAACGATACCAGGAGACCCCAGAAAACGGTCTCGTCGTGTACGCGGGTGTGGTAGACGGAGAACTCACGTCCCACGTCTTCGACGATCTCCCGCGACCCGTCACGGAATCTACGTACCGGTGCGACGACCACTTTGATTTGACGCCGTTAATCGACGTTGTCGCACCGAGCGACACGTTCGGACTCGTAGTAATTGAACGAGGGCGAGCCGCCATCGGACGACTCGTCGGTGAGCGCATTATCCCCATCCGTTCATTCGAGAGCCAAGTCATGGGGAAGTCCGAGCAGGCGGTCAATCCGCCCAGCGGTTCGAACGTGAACGGGAGCGGCAAGCCCACGAGTTCTTCCAGAAAGTCGGGGACATCGCCAACGAAGCACTCATCGGAGACGACGCAGTGACTGGCTTGGTTATCGGCGGAACACTCGCAACCGCTAAGAAGTTCGTCTCCGGTGACTACCTCGACCATCGATTGAAAGACCGACTTCTCGGAACGTATCCCGTGGAGTATGGGAATACGCAGGGACTCCACCAACTCGTAGACAAAGCAGAGAGCCGTCTCCTCGATGCCGAACAGCAAGAGGCTCGCGAGCACCTCGACAAGTTCTATTCCCGCCTCCGTGGCGGGGGTACAGTCGCATACGGGAGCACAGAGGTTGAGCAGGCGATCGAATACGGAGCCGTGGAAACAGCATTAGTAGCGTCTTCCGTTCCGCGAGATGAACGAGAGGAACTCGAAACCGAAGTCTCCCAACAAGGTGGTGAGTTGTGCGTGACTTCGACCGACACTGAGCGTGGGGCGCAGTTGGCCGACAACTTCGGCGGCATCGGCGCTCTACTCCGTTTCCCGATTAAGTGAGAACGACGATGCGTACACCGCGGACGAGCAAGTCCTCACCTGGGGCGTGTTCGGCGGCGTCCCGTACTACCTCGAAGAGCTCTCGCCCGACGCGACCCTCCCGGAGAACGTCCGGCAGACGATTCTCTCGCGCCACGGGACCCTCCACGACGAACCGGACTACGTGCTTCGGATGGAGCTTACGGAACCGACGCGGTACTTCTCGATCCTGGAGGCCATCGCCGGGGGAAGCACCAGTCGGAACGAGATCGCAGGGACGACGGGTATCGACTACAATCAACTCTCGAAGTACCTCAATCGACTCTCCCGACTCCGCCTCGTCGATCAGCACGTGCCGATCACCGAACGGAAAGAACGGAGCAAGCGGAGCCGATACCGCATTCGGGACCCGTTCTTCCGCTTCCGGTTCCACTTCGTCTACGGGACCGGCGAGCAGTACGACGAACTCGGAGCGGACGCGTACGACGCGCTCGTCGAGCCGGAACTGGCCGATTTCGGGAGCCGGTCGTTCGAGGAGGTATGCTGTTCGGCGCTCCGGTCACTCTACCCGGAGTACACGATCACGAAGACCGGGCAGTGGTGGTACGGTGAACACGAGGTCGACGTCGTGGGCCTCACTGCGGGCGAAACCCTCATCGCCGGCGAGTGTAAATTCCGGCAGTCGCCGCTCGGCTACGACGCACTCTCGAAACTCGAACGACACGTCGAGGAACTCCGGTGGACGCCAAGCGACGGTAGGGGTCGGGTCGAGAAGTACGCGCTGTTCTCGCGGAGCGGATTCAAACAGTCCGTCGAGGAGGCGGCCGCAGAGCGAGACGATCTTCGGCTCTTCACGGTCGAAGACATCGTGACCGCGTTGAGTACGTAGCAAAATCAAACACTCCGCAGTTTTTCGTCGAATCATGATACTGCGGGTCGCCCCCGCGGAGCTGGCGCAGTCGGCATCCGAGTGAACGCGGTCGCTCCGGGCATCATCGGGACCACGTTCGGAGAGGAGAACCCCTCTAGAGACGCCGACCGCGAGGAGACGTTCATCGTCGGCGAGGCGTCCCGCCCGAGCCCGACCCGGAGGCGCTCGACTGGAACAGCCCGATAGACCGACTTGGGACTCCCGAAGACCCCGCCGGCGCGTACCTCCTCCTGGCTGGCGACGACGCGTCGTACGTCACCGGCCACATGCTGTACGTGGACGGCGGCTACCACACGGTCTGACTACTTGGCGACCTCCCCGCCGTCTCCCTCCTCGCGCTCGTCCTCGGAGAAGGCGACTGCGAACGCGATGCCGAGGGCGACGCCGACTCCGAGGTACGCGAAGCTGTCGAGCGAGACACTGAGGCCGACGCCGATGGAGAGTCCGATACTCAGCCCGAGCGCCAGTCCCTCGCCGGTGAACGCCGAATCCTCAGCCATACCGGGCGTAGGACGTTCGAGGAATTAGGCGTACCGGACCGGCGAGGGTTCGCTGTCGCCGGCGACGGCTCGATTTCGGTCACGGTCTCCGTCTCCGTGGCGGTCGTCGTTTTGTTTGTCGTCTCGGACCCCGTTTCTACCGCCGAACCCTCGACGGTGGCGCCGACCGGATGATGGCGGCACCGAGGCGGCCGAGTTCGTCGCCGGCGACGTCCTGCCGGCGCTGTTCGGTCGGTGGGACGCCGACCCGGGACCCGGGTCGCCGCGCCGCTGAACGCCAGCCCCGCGGTAGTAGAACGCCGACGACACCGTACCGTTCTCGTCACGCATCGGACCGCGCCGAAGTGACTACCGTTGGTTATATTGGGGCCGAAAACTATTACTCGCACGAGTAATCGATGTCCACGAACGACCGGATTCGCACGACGCACGTCGGAAGTCTCCCGCGACCGCCGGAACTGCTCGACCTCCTCAAACAGCGGCAGGACGGCGAGGACGTCGACCCCGAAGAGTGGGACGCCACCGTCGCCGACGCCACGCGCAGAGTCGTCGAGCGCCAGGCCGACGTCGGCCTCGACGTCGCCAACAACGGCGAGCAGTCCCGGGTCTCGTTCAACTGGTACGTCGCGGACCGCCTCAGCGGTATCGAGGGCGAGCGCGAGCAGGAGCTCTGGGCGGACCTCCAGGAGTTCCCCGACTACGCGGAGGAGACGTTCAAGACGGACGTCATCGACCTCTCGATGCAGCCCGTCGTCACCGGCCCCGTCGAGTACACCGGCCACGACGAGGCCGAGGCCGAACTCGCACAGTTCCACGACGCGCTGGCGGCCGTCGACGCCGACTTCGAGGAGACGTTCGTGACCTCGGCGTCGCCCAGCGTCGTGGCCGCGACCCACGTCAACGACTACTACGACTCCTACAAGGAGTTCCTGTTCGCCGTCGCGGACGCGATGGCCGAGGAGTACGAGCTCGTCGCCGAGGCCGGAGCGACCCTCCAGATCGACGCACCGGAACTGCTCACCATCGGCCAGACGGCAGCCTACGCTGACGAACCCCTCGAGGCGGTCAAGGAGGCGACGCGCCTCAACGTCGAGGCGCTCAACGAGGCGCTGTCGGGCGTCCCGGCGGAACAGGTCCGACTCCACACCTGCTGGGGGAGCTACGAGGGGCCCCATCACCTCGACACGGACCTGGTCGAGATGCTCCCGGAGATCTACGAGGCCGACATCTCGGGACTCAGCATCGAGCAGGCCAATCCCCGTCACCAGCACGAGTACCGGGCGTTCGCCGAGCACCCGCTCCCGGACGGCTGGACGCTGATGCCGGGCGTCGTCGACGTGAAGACGAACGTCATCGACCACCCCGAGACGATCGCCGACCGCCTGGAGCGGGTCGACGACGCGGTCGACGACTCGACGCCGCTGGTCGCCGCGCCGGACTGCGGCTTCGGGACGCAGGCCGGACTCGGGATGGTCGACCCCGAGATCGCGTGGGCGAAGCTGGACGCGCTCGTCGAGGGCGCCGAGATCGCTACCCGGCGAATCCGGTAAGCTTCGCGGAAATCGTGTATCGAAACGGGGCGAACGCTGACGCTTCGATGACGGGAAGACATATATGCCCCTGGTGATTATGGGCGGCTAAGGGCTAGCGTCGAGCCCTTCCCGAAACGCGACAAGCGTTTCACCGCAGCGGTCCCCATTCCCCGCGCGGGCGGTTTTCCCCGGCCGGCCGGCCCGCGCGGCTTTTCAAACTCCGAACTCACCGGTAGCTGTCAGCGGGGAGACTGGTCGAGAAAGACGTCATGGAAGATCGCGTTCTGCTCGTGAGCAACGTCCAGAGGCGGTGATTTGGCGGACTGGGTTGTGACGGGTCGCGTCACCGCATCGTGAGCCCGCCGTCGACGGACAGCACACTCCCGGTCACGTAGGAGGCCGCCGGACTGCAGAGGAAACGGACGACCTCCGCTACCTCTTCGGGGTCGCCGACGCGTTCGAGCGGGAGGTCACCCGCGAACGCTTCGAGGTCCGATTCCGTCCAGAGCCCCGAGTCGGTCAGGAGCGGCGTGTCCACCACGCCCGGGACGACGCAGTTCACGTTCACCGCCGGCCCTAGTTCCTTGGCCAGCCCCTTCGTGAGACCGAGAACCCCGGCCTTCGACGCCGAGTAGTGGACGCCGGCCGACGCGCTCCCGACGAGTCCGGCCGTGCTGGAGACGTTGACGACGAACGCGCGGTCGCGCTCGCGGAGGTGGGGTGCAGCCTCGCGGACGAGCGTGAAGTAGCTCTTGAGGTTGACGTCGAACAGCCTGTCCCACTCGTCGGCGGTGAGGTCGGCTATCGAGACGTCCCTGGAGACGCCGACGTTGTTTACGACCGCGCCGATGCGGGCCTCTCCGGCCACCGTCTCGACCATCTCCCGCAACGCGGCCTCGTCGCGCACGTCGAGTTCGAACGAGGCGAGACGGTTGTCGGGCGCGTCGGAACCCTCGGGCGGGTCGACGTCGGCGCACGCCACGTACCCGTACCGCGAGTCCGTCGCGAGCGCCGACGCGATCGCCCGGCCGATACCGCTACCGGCGCCCGTCACGATAGCCGCCAGTGGGTCGTCGGACATGGTCAGTCGGAGTACCCAGCGACGACCGAGTCGACGGTTTCGAACGCGACGTCGTCGGCCGCCACCATGTGATCTAACAGCGATTCGAGGTTGGCCAGCCGGTGGCTCTGGCCGACGACCTGCGGATGGACCGTGAGCACGTACACCCCGCCGTCGACGTGCTCGCGTATCCAGTCGAACTGTCGCCGCCACATGTCGAACACGGCCGTCTCGACGGCGAACCCCCGCTGCCGGCTGAACGCCAGCGCCGGGAAGTCGTCGCGCTGCCACGACACGGGGACCTCGACCACGTCGGTCGGCTCGCCCCGCTCGTAGGGCGCGTCCGCGGGGGCCCGCCAGCCCTCCCGGAGCCGGTACGGCTCGAAGTCGTGCGCCATCTGGCTCGAGTCCCACGCGAAGCCCAGTTCCCGGAGTATCCCGAGCGTGTTCGGCGAGAAGTCCCACGACGGCGAGCGGTACCCCGCCGGTCGTCGCCCGGTCAGCGACTCGATGGCGTCTATGCCGCGCTCGATATCGGCGCGCTCGCTGGCCCGGTCAGCGTAGTTCGACGGACGGGTGTGCGACCAGCCGTGGTGTTCGATCTCGTGGCCGCCGGCCCACACCTCCTCGACGACCTCGGGGAAGCTCTCGACGGTGTGGCCCGGGACGAACCACGTCGTCGAGAGGTCGTACTCGTCGAGCAGTGCGAGCAGTCGCGGCGCGCCCACGTCCGCGCCGAACAGCCCCCGCGAGAGGTTCGTGGGACTGTCGGCCTCGTCGAACGAGTGGATCCACGCCGAGACGGCGTCGAAGTCGACGGTCAGGCAGACCGTGGCGCCGGAGTCGGCCCCGGTCATCGGTCCAGGTCGGCCGCGAGTTTCCGGAGTATCCTGTCGGTAGTTCGCTCGATGACCGATGCCACGAACTCGGGGTCCGAGTCGGTGGGGTCGCCCAGTCCGCCCTCGACCGTGAGGTCGGTGAAGTAGCGTTGCTGGGTGGTGTCGCCGTTCTCCTTCATCGTCTGGGGTCGCTTGTTCTCGGTCCGGACGAGTTCCGGGCGGTAGTGCTCGATGACACTGGTCTCGTGTTCTCCCGCGTGACCCCAGTCGTCGCCGAACTCCGCCTCGAGTTCGTCGCGCGCGAAGTCCGTCCAGTTGACGTAGTGGGTCCTGAGGCCGTGGTCGCGCTGGAGCCGGTCGATGGCGAGCTTGTGGGGCTCCACGTTGCCGGCGTGGAAGTTGGTGATGAGTAACCGCTCGCCGCCGTGTTCCTTCACCGATCGGCCGATGTCGACTATCACGTCCTGGTACGTGTCGGCGTCGAGCGTGATCGTTCCCGAGAACGGCAAATGGTGCTCGGAGTAGCCGTACGGCAGCGGCGGTAGCACGAGCAGTTCGAGGTCGTGTGCGGGCGCGGCCTCGGCGAGTTCGTGGGTGAGGTGCTTCGAACGCAACGTGTCGACGGAGGTCGGCAGGTGTGTGGAGTGTTGTTCGGTGCTTCCGCAGGGAAGGACCACGAAGTCGGCGGTCTCGAACTTCGCTTCGGCCTCTTCCCACGTCTTGGTAGCGAGTCGGTAGTCGTCGGTGTTGTCTGTCATGTGTGGTGGAGTCGTCGTCGGTCGTCGGGTAGTCGAATCGTCGTCGGTCGTCGGCGAGCGGTTCGTCGATAGATCACCCCGGGTTCACGTCGAACGGCGGTTCGGCGTCGGGCGGGAGCGGGGTTTCGTAGTCGCGGGGCCGGGTCCGCTGGAACTCCTCCGCGGCCGCCTCGACCAGGGACGGGTCCGCGAGCAGGTCGAACCCGGTCATCGCGAGCGCCTTCGCCGCGTAGACGGCGGCCTTCGCGCCGAAGTCGCCGTTGGCGGCCACGGCCTGCCACGAGTGGGAGGGCGTCCCGACCGGCCACGACGCACACCAGAACTGGGCCGTCGGCGCGAGCCAGCTCACGTCGCCCACGTCGGTCGACCCGCTCAGCACGGTTCCCTCGTCGTACGACTCGAGCGGCTCCGCGTAGAGACTCTGCCCGCGGGCTACCTCGCGGGCGTCCGGCGGGAGCTGGTCGGTCCGGTCGCGTATCGTCTCCCCGTCGAGGGTCGCCTGTAACTCCGCAGCGAACTCCCGGTCGTCGTCGGAGTAGTCGACCGGGCCGAGTTCCCGCATGTTCGCCAGCAGCCGGTCCGAGAGCACGTCGTTGGCGAGGTAGTCGTAACAGCCGGTCAGAAAGCGGCGCTCGACCGAGGTCCGGGTCATCTGCGCCGCGCCATCGGCGACGTCGTCGAGCCACTCCGTGATGCGGTCGACCTCCTCGCGGGTCGGTGCCCGGACGAAGTACCAGACCGACGCGCTCGCCGGCACGACGTTGGGTGCGCCGCCGCCGTTGGGGATGGTGTAGTGGAGGCGAGCGTCGTCGGAGACGTGCTCGCGCATGAACTCGACGCCCGTGTTCATGAGTTCGACGCCGTCGAGTGCGCTCCGGCCCGATTCCGGGGAGTCGGCGGCGTGGGCCGACCGGCCAGAGAACTCGTAGCGCAGGGAGTTCATCGCCAGCGACCGCGACTTCCACGGAGCCGTGAGGTGGCTGGGGTGCCACGTCAGCGCGGCGTCGAGATCGTCGAAGACGCCGTCGCGAGCCATGTACACTTTCCCGACCAGCGTCTCCTCGGCCGGACAGCCGTAGTACCGGACCGTGCCGTCGAGTCCGTCGTCGAGTTCCTCCTTGAGCGCGAGCGCCGCGCCGAGGCTCCCGACTCCGAACAGATTGTGCCCGCAGCCGTGGCCGGGCGCGCCCTCCTCGACCGGTTCGCGCTCGGCGGTCACCGCCTGAGAGAGGTCCGGCAGGGCGTCGTACTCCCCGAGAATGCCGATCCGGGGCGATCCCGACCCGTAGGAGGCCACGAACGCGGTCGGCATACCGCCGACGCCGCGCTCGACCTCGAAGCCCGCCGCCTCGAGCCTGTCGGCCAGCAGGGCGGCCGACTCGGTCTCGTGCAGGCCGAGTTCCGGGCTCTCCCACAGTCGACGGGTCAGGTCGACGAGTTCGTCTCGTTGGTCCTCGATTCGTTCGAGCAGTTTGGCTTTCGTCATGCGTGTTTCGTCGGTTTTCGCGTCGAAGTTGGTCGGTAAGCGGTTCCGCGAGAGAAGACAGGAGCTACACGTTCGCGTCACCTCGGAGGACCTCGTCCTCGGGGCGGCCGTCCGGCGGGTTGTGGCGGTGGCAGGCCACCCGGCGGTCGGCCTCGTCGCCGTCCGGCGATTCGAGGGCCGGACTTCGCTTCGCACAGACGCTCGGCTCGGCGAACGTCTCCACCAAGAGCTCGGTCGCCCGCGGCCACTCGTCGTTTGCTACCAGGTCGAGCGCTCGCCCGACCACCTCCTCGCACGTCTCGTCGGTCAACGGGCCGTCGAAGAAGCGCTCACGTATCTCGGCGGGATCGTCCGCGGCGAACTCCCGCCGCTCGACCGCCCGCATGAGCCGGCGGACGCCGTCCCATTCCTCGTCGCCGAGGTCGTACTCGGCGGGCGCGATGAGTTTCCGGCATCGGGTTCGGAATCGACAGCCCGACGGCGGGTCGATGGGGCTGGGTACGTCGCCCTTGAGGACGCTGCGCTCGCCGCGGTGCTTCGGGTCCGGGACGGGAATCGAGGAGAGTAACGACTCCGTGTACGGGTGGCTCGGGTCGGCGAACACGGTCTCCTTGTCGCCGATCTCGACGAGTTCCCCGAGATACATCACCGCGATGCGGTCGCTGACGTACCTGATGACCGAGAGGTCGTGGGAGATGAACAGGTACGTGAGGTCGAACTCGTCCTGGAGCTCCTCGAGGAGTTCGAGTATCTGGGCCTGTATCGAGACGTCGAGCGCGCTGGTGGGCTCGTCGAGCACCACGAACTCCGGCTCGACCGATAGCGCCCGCGCGAGGTTGATGCGCTGGCGCTGGCCGCCCGAGAACTCGTGCGGGCGGCGGTCGTAGTACTGGGGTTCGAGCCCCACGGCCTCCAGCAGTTCCTCCGCGCGTTCGCGGCGGCCCGCCTCGTCGAGCACGTCGTGGGCCTTCATCGGCTCCTCGATGATGGACCCGATCTTCATCCGGGGGTCGAGACTCGACTGGGGGTCCTGGAATATCATCTGGACGTCCCTGCGGCGCTGGCGCAACCGCTCGCGGCCCATCTCCGCGAGGTTCTCCCCGTCGAAGTAGACCGCGCCGTCGGTGGGCTCCAGCAACCGGAGAAGGACCCGCGCCAGCGTCGACTTCCCGCAGCCCGACTCGCCGACCAGCCCGAGCGTCTCGCCCTGCCGGATATCGAAGGATACGTCCTCGACCGCCTGGACCCGACTCCGATCGTACCGCACCGGGAAGCCGCCGCCCTCGAAGTCGAGTTCGAGGTCCGCCAGTAGCCCATCGGAGTTCTCGAAGTACTTGGTCAGCCCGTCGATGCTGACCAGCGGGTCTGCGGCGTCGTCACTCATCGTCATCACCCGCTCCGAGGGCCGCGACCCGTTCGGCGTCCCCCTCGCCCGCGCCGTCCAGCGGCGGGCTCACGTCGTAGTCGGCTTCGAAGGTATCGTGTTTCAGGCACGCTGCCCGCTGGCCGTCGTCGGTCACCGTCCGGAGGTCCGGGTGCACCTGCGTGCAGACCTCGCGAGCGTCCGGGCACCGGTCGTGGAACCGGCAGCCAGACGGCGGATCGATGGGCTCGGGCATCGTCCCCCGGAGCGGCCGGAGCTCGTCGACCGTCTCGTCGGGGCGCGGGACCGAGTCGAGCAGCGCCGCCGTGTAGGGGTGTTGGGGGTCGTAGAACAGGCGCTCGACGTCGGCCCGTTCGATCACCTCGCCGAGGTACATCACGTTGACCCGGTCGCAGATCTCGGCGACGACGCCCATGTCGTGGGTCACCCACAGGAAACTGGTGTCGTACCGCGCCTGGAGGTCGTCCACGAGGTCGAGTATCTGGCCCTCGACGGTCACGTCGAGCGCGGTGGTGGGCTCGTCGGCGATGACGAGCTTCGGCTCGCACGCCAGCGCCATCGCGATGAGCACGCGCTGGCGCATCCCGCCCGAGAACTCGTGGGGGTAATCGTCGAGCCGCTCGTCCGGCTTCGGGATGCCGACCTCCCGGAGGATCTCGATGGAGCGTTCGCGGGCCGCAGCCCCCGTGAGGTCGCGGTTCAGCTCGATAAACTCGCGGAGCTGGTCGCCGACGGTGAACACGGGGTTGAGGCTCTCCATCGGGTCCTGGAAGATGATGGCGATCTGGTTGCCTCGGATCTGCGAGCGCATCGCCCGCTCGGAGAGCATCTCCTCGCGCGGCGTCGGCTCGTCGGCCTCGTCGGCCTCGTCGTCTTCGAACCCCACGATGGTCTCGCCGTCGAAGGTCACCTCGCCACCCACGATGCGGCCGGGCGAGTCGACCAGCCGGAGCAAGCTCTGGACGGCGACGCTCTTGCCGGCGCCGGACTCGCCGACGAGGCCGACGATCTCGCCGCGCTCGACGGTGAACGACACTCCGTCGACAGCCCGGACCGCACCGGTCCTGGTGGGGAACTGCGTCCGCAGGTTCTCGACGCGTAACAGTGGCTCGTTAGTCATGGATTGAACAGGGGGTCGTCGGTCGTAGTCCGTATCATATCAGTATTCATCTCAGTCGTCGAGTCGAGGGTCGAAGGCGTCGCGCAGGCCGTCGCCGAGCAGGTTGAACCCGACCACCGTCACGAGGATGGCTATCCCGGGCCAGACGCTGAACCACGGGTCGGGGAGCATGTACGTCCGCGACTGGGCCAGCATGGCCCCCCACGACGGGGTGGGCGGCTGTGCGCCGAACCCGAGGAACGACAGGGCCGCGACGATGAGAATATTCACCCCGACCTGGAGAGTGGCCTGCACCAGTACGGGCGTGAAGCTGTTCGGGATGACGTGGCGCCGGATGATGTTGCGGTCGCGGACGCCGGCGGCCTTCGCGGCCTCGACGTACTCCTCCTCGCGCACGCTGAGCACCTCCGAGCGGATGAGCCGGGTGAACACCGGCACCGTGATGATGCTCACCCCGACGATGGCGATCCAGAGGTCGCGCCCGAACGTCGACATGATGGCGATCATCAGCACGAGGAACGGGATCGCGTAGAGGGTCTCGACCATCCGCTGCAGGAGGTCGTCGACCCAGCCGCCGTAGTAGCCCGAGACCGCCCCGACGACGGTGCCGACGGTCGCGCCCACGCCCGTCGCGATGACGCCGACCTGGATGGCGATGCGCGTGCCGTAGACCAGCCGGACGAGGATGTCCCGACCCCGGTCGTCGGTCCCGAGCGGGTGCTCCCACGTCCCGGTGCCGAACTCGTTGGTGACACCGACCGGCGGGAGCAGCGACCGCGAGCCGGGTTCGGCGCTGATCGGGTTGTGCCAGTAGGTCCGCGCGAAGTGGTAGTCCAACAGGACGCCGTCGACGAACGCCCACAGCGAAACAGCGACGACCACCGTGATGATGTACAGCCCCCATCGCGAGGTGGGGTTCCGTCGTAGCTGGGTCGTGACCTCGTCCCAGCTCGACCGCGGCGTGCGTGCCGAGGAGTCGGCATCGGTCTCGCTCATCAGACATCAGCCTCCCCGTAGGAGATGCGCGGATCGAGATACGCGTACAGCAGGTCGGTCACGAGGACGCCGACGACGAACATGCTGGCGAAGAACAGCGTCGTCCCGAGCACCAGCGGGTAGTCCCGCGCCCGCACGGCGGTGATTATCAGCGTCCCCATCCCGCCGATGTCGAACACCGTCTCTGTCAGCACCGAGCCGCCCAGCGCCGTCGTCAACTGCAGTCCGACCACCGTCAACACCGGCAGTTGGGCGTTCCGAAAGGCGTGCTTCCGGAGGATGGTACGCTCGGGGACGCCGAACGCCCGCGCGAGCTTCACGTACTCCTGGTTGAGCACCTCCAGCATCGACGACCGCTCGATGCGCATGATGGCCGCCATCTGGAGCGTGCCCAGCGTCAGCGTCGGGAGCACCAGGTGGGTCGCGGCCGTCCGAAGGACCTCGAACCGCGTCGACGCTCCCTCGACGTCGCCGGGCGATTCCCACGGTAGGATGAGCTCGGTCGCCGGGAACATTCCGAGGTGATACGCGAACACGATGATGAGCAGGAGGCCGATCCAGAAGCTGGGCGTGCTGACCCCGACCAGACCGAGCACGCGGAACACGTGATCGACGGCCTCGTTGCGGCGCTTGGCGGACAAGATCCCGATGGGGACGGCGGTGGCGATGGCGAACGCGAAGCTGGACGCCACCAACAGCAGGGTGGTCGGGAACCGTTCGAGTATCTTCTCGACCACCGGTACCCCGTAGTGGATGCTGCGACCGAGGTCGCCGCCCGCGACGTTGAGCAGGTACTTGGCGTACTGGACGTACAGCGGCTGATTGAGGCCGTATTTGGCGCGGACGGCCTCGATGGTCGAGGCGTCCGCGCTCGGCCCGATCAGGATCCGAATCGGGTCGCCCGGTGCGGCGTACACCAACAGGAACGTGATGGTGGCTACGCCCCACAGCACGAAGACCGACTGCGTCAGCCGACGAACGACGTACCGAACTAAACTCATTAGATTGTGATGGGGGTGGGTGACCGCTATCGGTCGACGGAGACGTTCGCGTAGTCGGTGAGCAAACGGGGATTGATGGGCGCGACCGCGTGGACCCCGAAGTCCTGGACCGACGAGCGGACGCCGAAGGAGTTCTTGTAGTTGAACGCCGGGAGGTGGACCTTGTCCTCCAGTATCGTGGTGATGGCCTGGGTGTACAGCTGCTTGCGCTCCTCCCGGTCGATGGACTTGCGGGCCTGCGATATCTGCTGGGCGACCTCCTCGTTCCGGTAGTAGACGCCCTGGTTCGCGCCCTCGGCGTCGGGATGGAAGAGGTTGAACATGAAGTCGTCGGGGTCGGGGTACCGGACCCAGCCGAGGACGTAGATGTTGTAGTCGTCGGCGTTACCGGTGTACGCCTGACTCAGCAGCGTCCCCCAGTCGAGCCGCTGGACGTTGGCGTTGTAGCCGGCCTCCTTGATGCCGTTGGCGATGCTGATGCCGATGTTCTCGCGGTTGTCGTCCGGCGGGACGATTATCTTGCAGTTCCAGTCGGAGGGGACGTCGGCCTCCGCGAACAGCTGCTTGGCCTGGGCGACGTCCTTGTCGTTGGGAATGTCCTGCCACTGTTCGGCCGGGAAACCCCAGTCCTCGACGATGGGACCGGGCATCGGGCAGTACTGGCGGACGCCGGCCGGCTCGATGAACTGCTGAACCGCGTCGTCCATCGAGAAGGTGTAGTCGATGGCCTCTCGCACCTTCAGGTTCTGGGTCGGTCCCTCGTTCAGGTTGAAGGCGACGTAGAAGTAGCCGATGCTCTCGACCGCGTCGATACTCGCGTCCTGCATGCTCCCGACCGTGTTCCACAGCTTCGGCGGGATGGTCTCGATGAGGTCCTGGTCGCCGGTTCGGAGTTCCGTCACACGGGTCGTCGACTCGGTGATGGGCTCGAATCTGACGCCCGACAGGTTGGGAAGTTCGTCGCCCCAGTAGTCGTCCCACCGTTCGAGGCTGACGTACGAACTCTCCTCCCAGTCGACGAACTGGAACGGTCCCGAACCGACCGGTTGCTCGGTGTTAAACGCCTCCTTGTCGTCCTCGCGAACCGACTTGGGGACGATGTGGTGGGTCAGCACGTCGTCGAACATGGCGAACGGGTACTTGAGGTCGAACTGGACCGTGTGCTCGTCGACGACGGTGGCGCTGTCGATGACCTGGAAGATACCGCTAAGCGGGGTCTCCTCCTCGATGGGCGCCATGAACGAGTACGCCACGTCCTCCGCGGTCAGCGGATCGCCGTTGTGGAACGTGACGTCCTCGCGCAGCGGAATGACGTACCGGGTGTTGTTGTTCGAGATCTCCGGATCGGACTTCGCGACGTTGGGCACCGTCTCGGTCCCCTCGTTGTAGGTGTACAGCTTGCTGAACACCCGGTTCCCGATGAGCGCGTCGGGGTTCGAGTACTGGAGGATCGGGTCGAACCGCGACGGCTGGAGGTGCTGGGCCACGTTCAGCGTACCCCCGGAGTTGGTCTGGCCCGATTCCCCGCTCGAGTTATCGGTTGTCGTCGTCTCCCCGGTGGTGGTCGCCTGGTCCGAGGAATTACCGCCGGCACAGCCTGCGAGCGCGACGATACCGGTAGCGCCGGTCGCTTGCAGTATCTGTCGTCGCGGAATCTGTCTGTCTCCCATTGTCACTTGTTAGCGAAGAACCCGAGTGACAAGAAGGTTTATATTAATAACAATAAGTTCACACAGGTGATGATCGACGAATATCCGGGATAGTACCGGGTTTATCCCGATAAGCGGGACATATTCATTACGATATGCGGGACCGATTTTCGACGGTTATTAGAGAATGAGACGGAAATCACCCGACAGCAGTGGAACAGACGAAAATCGGTCTTGCTTAACAATTCCGGAAAACGAGAACTTATGGAGAGCGGTACCGTTTTGCTTTCTATGGATGGTCCTGATAAAGAGAAGTTAAAAACCATAGAAAGAGGGTTTTCGATACTGGAGTGGATACGCGAGAACGACGGCGGAGAGGTCGCGGAGGTGGCCGCGGCCCTCGACATGAGTACGAGCACCGTCCACCGGTATCTCGACTCGCTGCACTCCGAGGGGTATCTCGTGAAGGAGGGCGGGGTCTACCACCTCTCGCTCAACTTCCTGACCCTCGGCGAGCAGGCCCGCACACGCAAGGACGTGTACACCAACGCCAAGGATTACACGCGGATGCTGTCGGACGAGAGCGGCTGTCGGTCGAGTTTCGTCGTCGAGGAACACGGCCGGGGCGTGTACCTCTACACCTCGCCCGGCGACCACGGCGTGTGGACCAGATCCACCATCGGAAAGCGCGTTCCGCTACACGTCACCGCCGCCGGCAAGTCGATACTCGCGTTCCTTCCGGACGAGCGGGTCGTGGAGATCGTGGACGAACACGGGTTGACCCGCGAGACCGAACACAGCATCACCGACGAAGACGAACTGCACGAGGAGCTAGCGAGGGTCCGGGAGAACGGGTACGCCTTCAACGACGAGGAGCAGATAGCGGGCGTTATCGCGGTCGGTGCGCCGGTCGAGAACCGGGACGGGGAGGTCATCGGTGCGTTCAGCGTCTCCGGGCCGGCGAATCGTCTGACCGAGGACTGGTTCCGCGAGGAACTGCCGAGCATCGTACTGGGACTGACCAGCGAGTTCGAACTCCGCCTGACCCTCTCGTAGTCGCCGGTCGGTCGATTGTACGGAACGGGCAGCCTTGGCCGCAGTACTCGTTCACATTCCCCGTTGGAACTCTGCTTGCCGCAAATGACGGGAGGACGGTCGGGTGGACGCCGAGGACCACGTAGAAACGAGCGTGCGAACCAGCCACACAGTGGCGAGTGCTGTCGGCTTAACCGTCAATCACTTGGTGCCCTCGGAGGTAGGCAAGAGGTACCCGATGAGCCGAATGTCGCTACTGATTCCCGTGGTTTTTCCCGGGGAATACGGCCTGACGGACACGAACGTGCAGGGGTTGACCGGTTTCGATATCGTGTTGTTCGGCTACTGGAAGACCCCCGAGGGAGTGGATCCAGCGGTCGTCCGGGAGGAACACGAGGCCGACGCTCAAGCCGAGCTCTACGAGTTGGCGGCCCAGTTCAGTCGTGCCGGTGCGCCGACGGAGGTCCAATTGCACTTCGGCCCGTCGGGCGAGCAGATGGCCGCCCTCCAGACTCGGATCGCCGAAGAGGCCAACGCCGACGCGGTGGTCGTTCCGAGCCGAATCACCCACTGGAGCAACATCCTCGTCCCGCTGCGTGACGACCGGAACGCCGATCGAATCGTGGAATTTCTGGAAGCGTTCGACCCGGAGACGATTTTCGCGCTGGAGTTGTTCCACGTCGCGGCCGACGCGAGTGACGTCGAGACCGCAAACGAGATGCTCGGTGGTGTGGAACGAATGTTGCTTGACCGCGGGTTCACCGAGAGCGACGTCGACGTCACCGTGGAGGTTTCGCCTGACCCGGAGGCAGCGATCATCGAACGGGCGAGCCGGCACAACGTCGTCGTAATCGGGGAGACCGAGGGACGACAGCGCGCGGATCGGTTCCTCGGACCAGTCTACGAACGCATCACCGAGCGCACCAATGTCCCGGTCGTCGTCGTGCGAAATCGACGCTGACGTGGGTACAGCGCCACTCGTTCCAGGTGGAAGTCGGACAAATCGTCCGAATAGTCCGAGACGATCTTAACCAACGAAACTACGGACCGTGAGCTCTATGTTGGTTAAACTCGAATCGGATAACTATGTCCGACGAGCCACCGACGCCCCCTTCGGAACTCCCCGCCGACGTCGTCGAGAGACTCGACGGCTACTCCCCCGAGCATCTTCGTCACATCGCCAGCTACGCCGAGGAACTCGCCGAACACCGTGAGCGTGAAGCCCGTCTCGCTGCGGAGGCCGGAGCAGACGAGGCCGGAGCAGACGAGGCCGGAGCAGACGAGGCCGAAGCAGACGAGGTCGGAGAGGAGCCAGAAGACCTCCCTGACGACGTCCCATCGAGAGCGACGATCACGATCAAGGAGATCAACGACAATCGCTACTACTACTGGCAGTGGAGGGAAGGCGACACGGTGACCTCCAAATACAAAGGACCGGTCGATTCTGACGGATAGAGGGTCCGCGATGAGGAGCGACTCTGGCTCCCCGGATGCGAGTCGGAATATTCCAGAAAACTGTCCGATTCGACGACAAGAACAGTTCTAGAACAGATTCACGCGGACACTCCGTCGATCCGGAAGAGGTAATCACTCCGAGATGTCCACGTACTTCTCGACGGAGTCGTGGACGCCGACGAAGCCGATCACGTCAGAGAGCGCGTCGATAACGACCGGGAGGTCCTGGGCCAAGTCGTGTTCGCGGTACTGCCCGCCGTCGAGGCCCTCGTTCTTCTTCTCGACGCTGACGAGGCCCAGCATCGCGAGGTCGTCCATCTGGTCGCGCATCCAGCGACTGGTGAACGAGTCGTCCTTCGCACGCTCGGAGAGCTTCTTGTATCGCTGGTAGTGACGGCGCGACCGGATGGGCGTCTCGCCCTCGGCGTGGAGCGTGGCGAGCGCGTAGAGCGCGATCTGTTCGTTCTCGCTCAGGTCCGTGATGCCGCGGTGGACCTCCTCGCGTTCGAGCATCTTCCGGCCCTCCCTGACGTGGTGTTCGGTCACGTTCTCCGGGTGGTCGTCGTCGGGACGCTGGTCGCGCTCCTCGCGAGCCTTGTCGCCGGCCTTCAGCAGGAGGTCGAGCGCCTTCCGTGCGTCGCCCGACTCCTGGGCGCCGTAGGCCGCGCACAGCGGGATGACGTCGTCGGTGAGCGCATCGTCCTGGAACGCGACCTCGTGGCGTTGTTCGAGGACCGCCTGCAGTTCGCTGGCGTCGTAGGTCGAGAACGAGATCTGACGTTCGCACAGCGACGACCGGACCTTGGGCGACAGCGAATCGCGGAACGTGAGGTCGTTGCTGATGCCGATGACGGCGACCCGGGCCGACGCGATGTTGTCGTTCTCGCGGGCGCGCGAGAGCTGGTAGAGGATGGAGTCGTCGTTGAGGTGGTCGACCTCGTCGAGGACGATGATGTGGAGGCCCGCGCGGCCGTCGAGCTCGTTCCAGAGCATGTCGTAGACCTGCGAGCGCGGATAGCCCGACTCGCTGATCTGTTCGTCGGCCGACCGGTAGTTGTTGACGAGTTCGACCCCGACGCGGTAGGAGGTGTTCAGTCCGTCGCAGTTCAGGAACTCGGTGTGGATGGGGACGTCGTGTTCGTCGGCGTCGGCGGTGAGCCTGTTGAGCAGGAACTTGGTGCTGGCGGTCTTGCCGACGCCCGCCTTCCCGTAGAGGAAGATGTTGTCTGGTTGTTCCCCGTTGATCGCGGGCAGCAGGGCGGCGTGGTACTCCTCGAGTTCGTCGTCGCGGCCGACGAGGGTGTCCGGCGTGTAGTCGTCCAGAAGCGCCTCGCGGTTCTCGTACGGGAAGGCCTGCGGACTGAATTCGTATCCGTTCATGACGTGTGACACCGTCGGGGTTTCTACTCCATGTGTTCGAATCCACTATCATAAATCCACCGCACCACCCGTTCCAGTGCTTCCATTGCTCGGGTTCGTTTAAATCACCCCCACACCCCGTCGTTCCAGTGCTTTTGGTTGGGAGGGTGGGTGGGTGGGCGCCTAACCGGGTTCTATGTAGCGACAGATTTATGTTCTAATAGCGAAAACAATATCCGCACTGCCGTTTTTAAGGTTATTTCAGTTAGCTATTAGGGTTAGAAGGAGCAAATAGATGAGTTCTGTCTGGTATTATTGGGGTTTTTGGTGGGAACCGCGGGAGAAATGCGGCGAAATGTCGCAAACCATTCTCAATAATATACTCCCAGTTCGGCCCAGTAACTATGACACCTCTCGCTCCGAGTTCACCACTGTTTCTTCCGATAGCACTGGAACGACGGGGTGTGAGGGTCCGTGGTTTCGAGGAGATAGCCACCGCGAAAGCAGAACGGATAACGGCTCACTCAGCGAAGGGTGACTGGCACAGCTGGGCGATCAACTGAGCGAGGGGATGGCGGTGCGGTGA
Organism: Halorussus rarus; assembly: GCF_003369835.1. Lineage (NCBI taxonomy): Archaea > Methanobacteriati > Methanobacteriota > Halobacteria > Halobacteriales > Haladaptataceae > Halorussus > Halorussus rarus. The sequence continues at coordinate 83,389 of NZ_QPMJ01000005.1, forward strand.
GAGGACGACTAATTCGGTCAGGGAGCGAACCACCCGTGACACTCTGTCCAGAGAAAGCACTGGAACAGCGGGGTCTCTCTCCCGTGAATGTACGCGTTCGTAACGCGATAGCACTGGAACGACGGGGTGTGTGGGAGGGAGTCGAGTATCCGTTCAGCCGACGAACCCCTCCGATGAACGAATCTATCCGCCTGACTTTCCGGCAACGATAGCACTGGAACGACGGGGTGAGAGTGTCCGACCGTCTACCGGTGGTCGGTTTCCGTCCGTAAACGATAGCACTGGAACGACGGGGTGTGTGGGAGGGAGGCCGGAGTCGTGGGATTTCATCCGGTTGTCCGAGTTGAGAGGGCCGATTCCCGCGAACTATCCCGAGAGCTTCGGAAATGACGAGAAAATCAGAGACGGTGAGTGAAGAACCCAGTGATAAGACGGCGACGAGTGAAGACCCAGTGGAAGGTCGAATCGGTCTCGTGGTGGACCACGGAACCGTGGTGAAGCACGAGACGCTGTCTCTCCCCAGTAGATTGTCGGTCCTGGACGAAAGCACTGGAACAGCGGGGTCTCTCTCCCCCGTTCGAAATTACCCCCTGTCTCCATGAGAACGACTGCCTCGGCAGAACCCCTGCCTCGTTCGAGAACTCCTTCGGCGAGGGCTCGTCACTGCCCTCTACGGGCCCATCACTGCCCTCCACGGGCCCGTCACTGCTCTCGACAAAATTCTCGTTCGCGTATCGCTTTACGGATTTGAACTGCAAGGCTCAAACCAACGCCAAGTTTTATTGCTACTGTGGGTCATCTGAAAAAGGATGTCACCCGACCTCTCAATCGAGGCAGACTGGAGTGCACTGTACCTGGACGGCGAGTGGGTACCCTCGGAGAGCGGCGAGGAGATCGCCGTCGAGGACCCGTCCACGCGCGAGGAGATCGCCCGCGTGCCGGCCGGCGTGGAGGCAGACGTCGACGCCGCGTACGCGGCCGCCGCGGAAGCCCAGACGGAGTGGGCTCAACAGCCGCCCGCCGCGCGGAGCGAGGTCATCCAGGGCGTGCTGCAGGGCCTGGAGGAACACGGCGACGAGATCGTCGACCTGCTGGTCCACGAGGCCGGCGGGTCGCGCATCATGGGCGAGACGTCGGTCCACCTCGCTTCGGACCAGACCGCCGAGGCCCAGACGCTTCCCCGCCGGATGAAGGGCGAACACGCCGAGTCCAACATCCCCGGCAAGGAGAACATCGTCCAGCGGGAGCCCGAGGGTGTCGTGACCGTCATCTCGCCGTGGAACTTCCCGTTGAACCTCTCGATGCGGGCGGTCGCGCCGGCCATCGCCGCCGGCAACAGCGTCGTCCTCAAGCCCGCGACCAACACGCCCATCGTCGGCGGCCTCCTCATCGCCAAACTGTTCGAGGAAGCGGGCCTGCCCGACGGCGTCCTGAACGTCGTCACCGGCCGAGGCTCGGAGATCGGCGACCGGGTCGCGAGCCACCCCGAGAGCGACGTCGTCGCCTTCACGGGCTCGACCGAGGTCGGCCGGCGCGTCGCGGCCGCGGCCGGCGAGAACCTCGCGGTGCCGGCGATGGAACTGGGCGGGAACAACGCCCACATCGTGACTGCGGACGCCGACGTCGACGCGGCGGTCGACGCCGCGGTCTTCGGCTCGTTCGTCCACCAGGGCCAGGTCTGCATCTCCATCAACCGCCACCTGGTCCACGAGGACGTCTACGACGAGTACGTCCAGAAGCTGACCGACCGCGCCGAGAACCTCCCCGCCGGGAGCGTCCACGACCCCGACACCGTCGTCGGGCCCATCATCGACGAGTCCCAGCGCGACGAGATGCTCGACTACGTCGAGCGCACCGTCGACGCCGGCGCCACCCTGGAGACCGGCGGAGACACGGTCGACATCGACGGATTGGACGACTCGCTGGTCGTCGCACCGACCGTCCTCTCGGACGCGACCAACGACATGGCCGCCGCGTGCAACGAGCACTTCGGCCCCATCGCGCCGGTCATCCCGTTCTCGGACGTCGACGAGGCGGTCGAGATGGCGAACGACACCGAGTACGGCCTCTCGGGGTCGGTCCATGCCGGCGACGTCGGCGCGGGCAAGCGCATCGCCGAGCGCATCGAGACCGGGATGATCCACGTGAACGACCAGCCCATCAACGACGAGGCCCACGTCCCGTTCAGCGGCACCGGCGCCTCCGGCGTCGGCGGGTACAACGCCGAGGACTTCCTCGACGAGGTCACCGAGAAGAAGTGGATCTCGCTCCAGCACGAGCCCCGGGAATTCCCCTTCTGAACCGGGAGCGAGGCGGATTCCTTTCCTCGCAGGCCGCAAACGCGACGCATCCTTATTCCTCGCTGGTCGCAAACGCGACGGACACATAAATCTCGACGGACGCACCCGACCAATAGGAATTTCACCACCGACCGTGACTGTCCGTCCATGTCAGAGTTCGGGAGTAAGCAGGACGTGTCCCCCCGGAACATCGCGATTCTGAAGGTTCGCGTCGCGAACCCGACCGCCTCGACCCGCGAGCTGAGCGACATCCTCGCGGCCGAGTACGGCATCGAACTGTCGCACAACCGGGTCAGCGAGATCCTCCGGGAGATGGCCGAGGAGGGGCTCTACCGCGAGACGGTCATCCCCGACCAGAGCATCTTCGACCACTACCTCTTCCGGGTGGCGTTCTACTACCCCAACTTTGAGGAGTACTGGGAGGAGTGCTACTGGGCTCTCCGGGAGGACCCCCACGTGCTGATGTTCTTCAACGCCGACTCGGAGTACCACTGGCAGTTCATCACCCAGTTCCGGTCCACCGACAGGATGCAGCGGTGGATCCACGAGTTCTTCAAGGAGTACGGCCCGTTCATCTCCGGGTTCCACAACACCGTCCTCCACCAGGTCCACAAGTTCCAGACCGACGCCGAGGTGTTCGACGGCATGCTCCGCGAGACCGAGGAGGGACGCCGGTACCTCGGCGCCAGCTCCGCCGACGATTAGTACCTCCGCGCCAGTTCCGCCGACGATTAGTACCTCCGCGCTAGTTCCGCCGACGATTGGAAGACTACGCCTCTAACGCAGCGGCCAGCAGCTCCACCGGCGTCGGCGGTCCCTCGCGCTCGACCGACGGATGGCTCTCGTGCTCGACGGCGCCGTCGTCGAGGAGGTCCCCGAGCTGCGTCCGGCAGGACGCCCCGGGCGCCGCGACGTACTCCGCCGCGCTCTCCTCGACCTGCCCGACCAGGATGTCGCCGATGGCAGTGCTCATGGCGTGGTGCTCGGCCTCGTAGCCGAACGACCCCGCCATCCCGCAGCAGGTCGAGTCGAGCGGGTCGACCGCGTAGCCGGCCCGACGGAGGACGCCCACGGCGTGGTGGTCCTTCTTGGTGGCCTTCTGGTGGCAGTGGCCGTGGTACGCCACCGACGCCTCGGCACCGTCGAACTCCGCGCGCTCGTCGAGGCCGAAGACGTCGAGGTACTCGCAGACGCCGTAGGTGCTCGCGGCCAGCGTCTCGGCGTCGGTCTCGCGCGATCCCCCACCGAGCAGGTCCAGGTAGTCCGACTGGAACATCACGGCGTCCGATGGCTCGACCAGGATGACGTCCCAGCCGTCGCGGACGCGCGGGGCGAGCGCGTCGACGTTCCCGCGCGCGGTCTCGCGGGCCTCGTCGAGGAACCCCTTCGAGTGGGCCGGCCGACCGCTGTCGGTCCGGTCGGCCAGGATGACGCGGACGCCCGCGGCCTCCAGGACGCGGACGGCCGCCCGGCCGATCTCGGGGTGGCTGTAGTTGGTGTAGGTGTCGGGGAACAGCACCGCGCGGCGCTCGGCCTCGCTCTCGGGGACCCGCGGGCCGCCGCGGGCCTCGAACCAGTCCCGCAGGGTCTCGCGCTCGAACGCGGGAAGCGACCGCTCGCTCGCGATGCCGACGGTCTTCTCCATCACCGCCCGGGCGCCCGGCAGTTCCGGTAGCAGGTTCGACACCGGCGCGAGCGCGCTCCCGACGCGGGCCAGCGAATCGACGTTGGCGAACAGCCGGTCGCGGAGGCTCGCGCCCTCGCGCTGGTGGCGCTCGTGGACGACCTCGGCCTTGAGCTTGGCCATGTCGACCTCGCTCGGGCAGTCCTTCGCGCAGCCCTTGCAGCCGATGCAGAGGTCCAGTACCTCGGTGGCGAACTCGTCGTCGGTGGGGTCGTCCGGGAGATCGCCGGACATGGCCTGCCGGAGCATGTTGGCCCGGCCCCGGGTGCTGGTGATCTCCTCGTCGGCCGCCCGGTAGGTCGGGCACATCACCCCGCCGGTCGTCTCCTGGCCGCCGCGACACCCGCCGCAGCCGTGACAGAGCTCGACCATCCCCTGGAAGCCGTTCTCGTTCTCCCACTCGAGTTCGGGGTCAAAGCCCGCGTCGAACTCGTAGTCGGGGTCGAACCGCAGATTCTCGGTCAGCGAGACGTCGCCGCAGACCTGGCCGGGGTTGAGCAGCCAGTCGGGGTCGAACGCCGATTTCAGGTCCCGGAACGCCTCCCAGAGCTCGTCGCCGTAGAGCTTGCGGTTCCACTGGGTCCGGGCCCGGCCGTCGCCGTGCTCGCCGGAGACGCTCCCGCCGAACTCCACGACCATGTCGGTCACCGCCTCGCCGATGGCCTCCATCGCCGCCAGGTCGACCTCGGACTTGGTGTTCACGAGCGGGCGGACGTGGAGCACGCCCGGGCCGGCGTGGGCGTAGAAGCTGGCGAACGTGTCGTGCTCTTCGAGCACCTCCTGGAACCCCTCGACGAACTCGGGGAGGTGCTCGGGCGGGACGGCGCAGTCCTCGAGGAAGCTGATGTGCTTGGCGTCGCTGGTGCGGGACATCAGGATGGGCATCCCCGACTTCCGGAGCTTCCAGAACCGGGCCCGCTCGTCGGCGTCGTGGGCCTCCATCCCGTCGAAGGCGTACTGCTCGCTGCTCCCACCTGCACCCTCGGACTCTCCACCGTCGACCCGGTCGGCCAGCAGCCCGGCGGTCTGCTCGCGGCCGTCTTCGTCGTCCTCGGCGTAGAACTCGACCAGGAGCGCCGCCCGGGTCCCGTCGGGGAGCAGCGCGACGACGTCCTCGAACTCCGCGGTGTCGGCCGCCAGGTCGATGAGCGTGTCGTCGATGAGCTCGACCGCCGCGGGGTCGTGGTCCAGCACGTACTGGACGTCCGAGACCGCGTCGTAGACGCTCCCGTAGGTCAGCAGTGCGACCGACTTGGTCTCGGGCACCGGCTCCAGCGACACCGTCGCCTCGGTGACGATTGCCAGCGTGCCCTCGCTGCCGGCGAGGAGCCGGGCGACGTTGACCGTCCCTGACTCGCTCGCAGTTTCACCGCTCGCATCCGAGGCGCTCCGCGCCTCGCTGGCCTCGTCGACGAGCCTGTCGAGGTTGTAGCCCGAGACGTTCCGCTTCAGGTCGGGATAGCGCTCTTCGACCTCGTCGGCGTGGTCGTCGAGAATCGAGACGACGCCCGCGTACACGCGCGGAAGGAGTTCTTCGGCCTCGCTGTCCGCCGCCGCTCGGAGTTCGTCGACGGTCATCTCGCCGAGCGTCGCCACGCTCCCGTCGGCGAGCACGACCTCGCACTCCTCGACGTAGGCGTCGGTCTTGCCGTACTGCAGCGAGTGGGCGCCCGTCGAGTTGTTGCCGATTGCACCGCCGATGGCACTGCGGTCGCCGGCCGCGGGGTCGGGCGCGAACTTCAGATCGTGGGGCGCGAGCCGGTCGTTCAGGTCCGCCAGCGTGGTCCCGGCTTCCACGCGGGCGGTCGGGGTCTCTGCGCCGAGTTCCACGTCCACGACCCCGTCCATGTACCGGGTGAAGTCGAGGACGACCGCCTCGTTGACGGCCTGCCCCGCGAGGCTGGTGCCGCCGCCCCGGGGGAGCACCGGAATCTCCCGCTCGGCGCAGTAGGAGACGACGGCCGCGACGTCCGCCGTCGACGTCGGGAAGACGACGCCGACCGGCGTCACCTCGAAGGCCGAGGCGTCGGTCGCGTACAGCTGGCGCGTGTACGTGTCGAACCGGACGTCGCCGTCGACTCTCCCGCGCAGGTCGGCCACGAGGCCGGGCCGCTCGACGTCCTCGCCGGCGTAGTCGTACTCCGAGCGCTCGTCGGTCGCCGGGGCGCGGCCTGCGGCGGCGCGTCCCGTCTCGCCGTTGGATGCCATTAGCTACGTAGTGCCTTCGGGGGGAGTTACGTGTGGTTTTCGGAAGGGGCGAGATGTCCGACCGTCGCTCGGTCGCGACGGGACGGCCGGGACTGTCCGAGCGGAGGTTCCGCCCGTCCGCCGACGCTCACCCTGAAAACGTTTTGTGTCTCCGGGGGACAGGTGTGAGTATGCCGAAGGACCACACGTCGGGACGGGGGGTGAAGTCGGACGAGACGCTGGTCTCCATCTTCGCGTACCTCCGGGACGCCGACGGGGCGGGCGTCACCGAGCTCGCGACCCAGCTCGACCTGGCCAAGAGCACGGTCCACAACCACCTCGCGACAATGGCCGACCACGGCTTCGTCGTCAAGCGCGACGGGAAGTACCGGCTCGGCCTGGAGCTGTTCCGGTACGGCCACCACGTCCGGACGGAGTTCGACGTCTACGAGGCGGCCAGGCCCGTCGTCGACGATCTGGTCGAGGCCATCGACGAGATGGTCTGGCTGTTCGTCCCCGAGAACGGCCGCGTGATGGCGCTCTACGGCCGCGCCGGCCAGACCGACCTCAACGTGAGCACCATCCTGGGCACCTGGGAGTACATGCACTGCACCGCCGGCGGGAAGGCGATCCTCGCCCACTACGACGACGCCGCTGTCGAGGCCGTCGTCGAGCGCCACGGCCTCCCCGCGCGGACGACGAACACGATAACCGACGCCGAGGCGCTGTTCGAAGAGCTCGGTGGCATCCGCGAGCGGGGGTACGCGCTGAACCTCGGCGAGGACCTCGAGGGCATCCACGCCGTCGCGGTCCCGATCGTCTTCGAGGACGAGGTCCTCGGGTCGCTGGCGGTCGCCGGGCCGACCCACCGCGTCAGCCGCGAGCGCTGCGAGACCGACATCGTGGAGCGACTGTTCGCGTCGACCGACGACGTGGAGCTGAACCTGGCGTACGCCTGACCGGACGCAAATCCCTCGACCCGGATTCCTCGACCGCACTACAGCGCGGCCAGCGCGTCGGTCGCGTAACTGCCCAGCGCGCATCCCGACGCCCCGCACCGGGCGAGCACCAGTACGCCCGCGAGCGGATAGACCGCGGCTATCTGGACCCCGACTGTCCGCCGCCTGCTCGCGGCGAGGCCGGCCGCCCCTGCGGCGAGCGGGAATGGAACGGCCCACAGCGCCGGGGACGGCAGGACGCCGGTGGCCACGAACCCCGCCGCGGTCGCCCCCGCGAGGACGTGGACACCGGCGGAGACGACCGCGGCCCGCCGGTCGCCGACCAGCACCGGAACGGTGCGCTTCCCGACGGCGCGGTCGGCGTCGAAGTCGAGCCGGTCGACCGACACCTTCACGCCGGACAGCGCGACCGCGAGGACGGCGGCCATCCCGACCACGCCGACCGGGAGCGCCCCGGTCTGGGTCAGGTAGCCGCCCGCCAGCGCGAGGCCGATGCCGACCGGGTAGTCGACCGTGACCGGAACCGGGTGGCGGTCCAGCGCCGGCGCGTGGGCCACCGCGAGCGCCCACAGCGGGACGGCCGCGAGGGCGCCGGCGCGGGCGCCGCCGGCCCACAGCAGCGCGACGAGCAACCAGAACAGCACGCTGGTCGCCGCGACTGCGCGGGTCAGCGTCCCCCGCGGGACCGAGGGGTCGTCCTCCCCGCGGACGTGGGCGTCGACGTACTCGTCGACGAGGTGGGCGACGTAGAGCGCGGCGCCGACCGCGAGCGCGTGGCCTGCGGCCGGCAAGGGGGCGACCGCCGGCGCGAGCAGCCCGCCCGCGACCGACGTCGCCACCGCCGGCGCCATGAACGTCGGCTTGACCTGCGTGAGGAGACCGCGGGAGCGCCCGAGAGCGTCGGTCATCGTCTCCGCGTTGGGCGACCCGGGTGATAAATCTCGCCGGTCGACGGCGGGGTCGCGGGTTCTCGGCGGTCGGCGCCCGTGGTGACGTGGGGGTCGCAGTCACACACCCCGGGAGGCCGGAGCGGTCGTATGAATAACCGACATAGTTAATAAGTGCCAACCAGCTTTCTAACACACAGCAACCACTATGGAGTACTTGGAAGCGTTCGAGCGGACCGTCCGCGTCCACGGCGACGACCGGGCTATCGTCACCGACGACGGGCGGACGTTCACCTACCGCGAGTTCGACCGCCGGAGCACCGAGCTGACGAACGCGTTGACCGAACGGGTGGGGGACGCCCCGTGCGCGGTGCTCACCCTGAACTGCCCCGCGGCGGCCGAGGCGATGATCGCCGGCCACAAGCGCGGGTCGCCCACCGTCCAGCTGCCGTTCCGCGGGAAGCCGGGCGAGCTCCTCGAGATGATCGAGACGGCCGGCGCGGAGGCGCTGGTGTTCGACGACGCCAACGCCGAGACCGCGCTCGCGGTGCTCGAGGACGCCGACTTCGATGTCGGGTTCCACGCGGGCTCGAAGGAGCTCGACGCCGAGGGCGTCGAGTCCTACGACTCGGTGCTCGCCGACGCGCCCTCCCGGATGCCGGCCGACCTGCCGGCCGACGGGAAGACCAACGTCTTCTACACGAGCGGGACCACCTCCCGGCCGAAGGCCGTCCCGTTCGACGGCGAGCAGATGTGGGTCGGCGCCTACCAGGTGGTGATGGAGCACGGCATCGACCAGACCGACCGGGCCATCGTCACGTCGCCGTGGTACCACATGGTCACCTCCGACGCGTGGCTCTACCCCCACTGGCTCGCGGGCGCCACCACCATCCTGCACTCGAGCTTCGAGCCCGACGAGGTGCTCGAACTCATCGAGGGCCACGAGGCGACCGGCCTGCTCGCCGTCCCGACCCAGCTCACCACCCTCAACGAGGTCCAGGAGGAGGCCCGGTACGACACCGACACGCTGGAGTACATCCGGACCGGCGGCGCGGTCGTGACCGAGGAGCTGGTCGAGCGCACCACGGAGCTGCTGTCGGACCAGCTGTACAACACCTACGGGATGACCGAGGCCGGCCCGGACCTCACGTTCGCCCACCCGAGCGTCCAGGACGAGCACCCCGGCACCATCGGCAAGGAGTCGTTCTCCTGGGAGCTGCGGGTCGTCGAGTCGGTCCCCGTCGACGAGCATCCCGACCCCGAGGCGACCGTCGACCCCGGCGAGCAGGGCGAGATCATCGCGCGCGGGCCGGGCGTCCCGGACGGCTACATCGACAACCCCGAGGCCGAGGAGAAGAGCTTCTTCGACGAGTGGCTCCGGACCCGCGACGTCGCCCGGGTCGACGAGGACGGCTTCCTCTACATCGTCGACCGCGTCGACAACATGTTCACCTCCGGCGGCGAGAACATCTACCCCGCCGAGGTCGAGCGCACCCTCCAGGACCACGACGCGGTCGCGGACGCGCTCGTGTTCGGCCTGGAGGACGACACCTGGGGCAACCGGGTCACCGCGGTCGTCGTCTGCGACGAGGACCTCGCCCACGACGACCTCGACGAGTTCTGCAAGGACCACGACTCGCTGGCCAACTACAAGCGCCCCCGGAAGTACGCGGTCCGGAAAGACCCGCTGCCGCGGACCGACACCGGGACGGTCGAGCGCGAGACGGTCGTCGAGGAACACTTCGAGTAACGCCGGCGAGCACTCCGCCTCCGTTTTCTTCTCCTCTCGTCCGCTGTACTGCCGTCAGAACAGCACCGCGAACACGCCGATCTGGATCGGCAGCAGCACGAGCAGCGTCGCGAGCGAGCAGACGGCCGCCATCTTGACGAGCTCGAGCGGTTCCACCACGTCGAGCCCGAGGATGGCCACCAGCACCGCCGACTGGTACGGGAAGAAGTAGGTGTTGAGCGCGACCGCCTCGGTCATCGCCACCGGCACGAGCGGCGCCCCGGCGCCCGCGGCGAACGAGACGAAGACGGGAGTGAGCACGCTCGCCACCGCCAGCCCCTCCATCAGGAACGTCAGCGACATGGAGGCGACCACGACGAACGCGAGCACGACCGGCAGCGAGGCGTCGGCCGGGAGGTACGAGAGGATCTGCTGTGCCGCGGCGTCGGTGAATCCGGTCCGCTGGAGCCCCTCGGCGATGGCGAAGATGGCCCCGAGGAAGAACACGATGGAGAAGTCCGCGTCCGCGAGCGCGTCCGCGTCGACGACGCCGACGCCGGGAGTGAACGCGAGCAGGACCACGACGAGCGCGCCGTACAGCGGGTGGAGCCCGTGGATCACGTCGGTGGCCCAGATGGCGACGCCGACCAGCAGGAACCCGAGCATCCGCCGGACCGCCGACCGGTCGATCTCGGGCGCGGACGTCGGTTCGTCGGTCCCCGATGCCGCCCCGTCGGTCGCATCCGTCGCTCCATCGGTCGCGACCGCATTCTCCGTTTCGCTCGCGCGCGAGGGCTCGATAGCGTCAGCGTCCCGCGGCCGGTAGAGGACGTACGCGATGACCGCGATGACCAGCGCCCGACCGAGGCCCATGACCGGGCCGAGCCAGACCGCCCACTCGACCCAGCCGATGGAGACGCCGGCGTTCGACTCGATGAGTCCCGTGATGATGATGTTGGCCAGCGACCCCGTCAGCACCCCGGTCCCCGCGTAGTAGGTGACGAACAGCGGGCCGAGGAAGAGCCCGACCCGGGGCCGCCGGTCGGCGAACCGCTCGCCCGCGGAGATGAGGATGGGCCCGAGGATGAGCACCCGGACCAGCGACGAGGGGACGACAACGATGAGCCCGAGCGCGGCGGCCGAGAACGCGACCAGCATGTAGCGGTAGGCGACCGTCGCGTCGGTCGCGGCCGCGCCGGGGAGCGCGTCGAGCACCCGGCGCTCGACCGCGGTCCCCAGCCCGCTCCGGTCGGTCGCCTCGCCGATGAGGATGCCCAGGACCACCAGCCAGGTGGCCGGCGACCGGAACCCGACCAGCGCGAGGTCGGTCGAGACCGCCGCGCCGATGAGTCCCACCCCGAGCAGGCCCGTGAACCACGGGTCGACCGGCCCGCCGACCCAGAGGCTGATGCAGAAGACCGTGATGGCGAGCATCGTCGCCATCTCGGACCCGACGGGCGCGTAGCGGAGGACGCCGGCACCCGCGAGCAGTCCCGCCGGAACCGAGAGCCACGCGCTGTCGTACTCGTCGCCGATCCGGCCGGTGAGTCGCTCGAAGCCCGACATGTACCGTGTCGGCTGTTCCAAGGAGCGGGCCGGTGATAAATACACGGTTGGCGGTAGCGTTCGGGGGACGAACCAAGGGGTCGGCCTCTCGAGGGCGTCGCCGCGGAAAACGCTAAGGGCGACTCGGTTCGAACTCCACGTGATGATAGACGAGATCGCCACCGACGTCTACGACCTGACGCTCGCCGAGCGCAACGGCGGTCGCTACCGCGCGTTCCTGTTCGACGGCGAGACGCCCGCGCTTGTCGACGCCGGCCTGCCCGACACGGTCGACGTCCTCGCCGACCGACTCGACGAACTCGGCGTCGACCCCGAACGACTGATAATCACCCACGGCGACGGCGACCACGTCGGGGGCCTGCCTGGGTTGGTCGAGCGCTACGACGTCGAGACCTGGGTGCCCGAGGGGCTCGCGCTCGACGACGCGCCGGACCCGGACAACAGGTACGGCGACGGCGACGCCGTCGGTCCGTTCGAGGCGGTCCACGTCCCCGGCCACACGCCGGAACACCACGCGCTGGTCGACGAGGACGCCGGCGTCGCGGTGCTGGGCGACGCGGTGTTCGGCGCCGACTCGCGGGGCCTCCCGGCGGGGTACTTCGTGCTCCCGCCCGGCTACTTCTGCGCGGACCTGAACCGGGCCGACGAGTCGCTCGGGCGACTGGTCGAGTACGACTTCGACGTAGGGCTGGTGTACCACGGGTCGAGCGTCACCGACGACGCCGCCGAGACGCTGACGCGGTTCGTCGAGTTCGCGGGCAAGCCCGAGTAAATCGGTCAGTCGCCGGCCGCGACGCCGCCGTCGGGCTGCTCGCCGAGGTACGCCTCGATGACCCGCTGGTCGTTCTGTATCTCCTCGGGGGTTCCGGTGGCGATGAGCTCCCCGTTGTCGAGGACGAACACGCTGTCGCTGACCGACATCAGCGCCCGCATCACGTGGTCGATGAGGAAGACCGTCTTCCCGCGGTCGCTGATGTCGTTGATGAGCTCGATTATCTCCTCGGTCTCGTCGGTGTCGAGCCCGCCGGCCACCTCGTCGAACAGCAGGACCTCGGGGTCGGTCGCGAGCACGCGGGCGATCTCGAGTCGCTTGAGCGCTCCGACGCTGAGTTCGTCGGGCTCGCTCTCCGCGAGGTGGTCGAGGCCGACGAACTCCAGGGCCTCGGCGGCGCGGGCCTCGGGGTCGTCGGCATTCCCGCCGAACTCCGCGCCGACCGCGGCGTTCTCGAGCAGCGTCAGGTTCTCGAACGGCCGGACGATCTGGTGGGTCTTGACCAGCCCTCGATGGCAGATCTCGTGGGGCGCGAGTCCGGTGATCTCCTCGCCGTCGAGGAGCACGCGGCCCTCCGTGGGTTCGTGGACGCCCGTGATGAGCCGGAACAGCGTCGACTTCCCGGCCCCGTTGGGACCGATGAGGCCGACGGTCTCTCCGCGGTCGACCGAGAACGAGACGTCGCTGACGGCGACGATACCGCCGAAGTTCTTGGTGAGTCGCTCGCCTTCCAATAGCGGCATTTTCCCGTTGGTTTCGGGCCCGCCAGCATAAAGGTGGTCCTCGAACCGGCGGTTCCGGTCGCGCGTCGGGGCGGAAACCGGGACGACCCGTCGCTCGGGCCGGCACAGACCCACTCGGCGCGTCTTCGGACCGCGATTGAGTCAAAGCAAACCATTTTGGTGGCGATAGCTGTAGTAGCCGCCGTGAACCTACAGCGACTCTTCCGGCCCGAGAGTGTCGCCGTCGTCGGCGCCTCGAAGACAGAAGGCAAGATCGGCTACGAAGCGATGGCGAACGCCGTGGCGTTCGACGGCCGGGTCTACCCGGTGAACCCGTCGGCGGAGGGGACCGTCTTCGGCGAGGAGTTCGTCGAATCGGTCGCCGAGATAGACGAGGCGGTGGACCTCGCGCTGCTGGCGGTCCCCGCGCCGGTCGTCCCGGACGTCGTCGAGGAGTGCGGCGAGGCCGACGTCGGCGGCGCCGTCATCTACGCCGGCGGCTTCGCCGAGGCCGGCGAGGAGGGCGAGCAGCTCCAGCGGGAGATCGTCGACATCGCCGACGACCACGACCTCGCGCTGCTCGGCCCGAACACCAGCGGGTTCGTCGCCCCGGGGCAGAACCTGCTGGCGTCGTTCGCCGGCGGCGTCGAGCGGTTCGAGCCGGGCGAGGTGACTATCCTCGCCCAGAGCGGCGGGGTGGCCCACCAACTCGCGTTCCACGCGCTCCGGGAGGGCCGGGGCGTCGCGACGATGGTCGGGCTGGGCAACCGGGCGAACGTCGGCTTCGAGGAGGCCATCCCGTACTTCGACGCCGACCCCGACACCGGGGCTATCGTCCTCCACGTCGAGGGGACCGACGACGGCCGGGCGCTGCTGGAGGTCTGCCGCGACGCCGACACGCCCGTGGTCGCCTACAAGGTGGGCCAGTCCGACGTCGGCGCGTTCGCCGAGTCCCACACCGGCGCGCTCACCGGCGACCACGAGCTCTACACCGCGGGATTCGCCCAGTACGGCGTTCCGACCGTCGAGTCGACGACCGAGCTGTTCGACGCGGGCCAGGCGCTCGCGGCGTCGCCGACCCCCGACGGGCCGAACGTCGGCGTCGTCACCGCCCAGGCCGGCCCGGGCATCATCATCGCCGACCGCCTCCAGCGGATGGGCGGTCGACTTCCGGAGCTGACCGAGGCCACCCAGGACCGGGTCGGCGAGATCCTGCCGGGCATCACGTACGCCGACAACCCGGTCGACACCGGGCGACCGATGCCCGAGTTCGGCGATGTGGTCGCGGCGGTGGCCGAGGACGACAACGTCGACATCGTGCTGGTGTACGAACTGTACGAGGAGGCGCTGGGCTTCCCGCTCGACACGGTCGCGGGACTGGCCGACCGGGTGGACAAGCCGGTGCTGTTCGCCACCGAGGGGCCGGCCGAGTCGATGGCCGACGACCTCGCCGACCTCCGGGCGGCCGGCGTGCCGACGTTCACCTCGCCCGAGCGCGGCGCCGACGCCACCGCGCTGCTGGCCAGATACGCCGACCTCGCCGACGGGGACCGGGAGGTGAGCCCCGATGTCTGATGCCGACGACCCCATCGCGGCCGCCCGCGCGGACGGCCGGACGACGCTGACCGAGGCCGAGGCGAAGTCGCTGCTCGCCGGCGCGGGCGTCGAGACCCCGGCGTTCCGAGTTGCGACGGACGCCGACGAGGCGGCCGACGCGGCCGCGGACCTCGGCCTCCCGGTCGTGGTCAAGGTCTCGTCGCCCGCGGTCACCCACAAGAGCGAGTGGGCCGACGGCGCGGGCGTGGCGGTCGGCCTCGACTCCCGGGAGGCGGTCCGGGAGGCCGCCGACCGCATCTTCGCGGCGGCCGACGAACGGGAGATTGACGCCGACGTGCTCGTCGAGGAGGCCCGCGACGTTGAGGCGGGGACGGAGGTCATCGTCGGCGGCCTTCGGGACCCCTCGTTCGGTCCGGTCGTCCTCACCGGCCTCGGCGGCGTGTTCACCGAGGTGTACGAGGACACCAGCCACCGCATCGCGCCCGTCGACCGGGCCGAGGCGCGCGAGGCCGTCGAGGAACTGACCGCGGCCCGCCTCCTTGAGGGGTTCCGTGGCCGCGAGCCCGCCGACGTCGACGCGCTGGCGGACGTCGTCGTAGCGGTCGGCGACCTCGTGGTCGAGCACGAAGCCATCGCGGAGGTCGACGTCAACCCCGTGCTGGCGACCGGCGACGGCGCCGTCGCGCTGGACGCGCTGGTCGTCCTGGAGGGCGAGTGATGTACGAGCGCGTTTGGACCGTCCGGTTCTCGGACACCGACCCGTTCGGCATCGCCCACTACCCGCGCATCGTCGACGCCGTCCACGAGACCTCCGACATGTTCATGGAGGAGATCGGCTTCCCGTTCTGGGAGATCTCCCAGGAGCACGGGTACGGGCTCCCGCTCGTGAAGATGGACTTCGAGTTCGAGAACCCGGTCGAGGCCGGCGACGAGGTGACGGTCGGGCTGACGCCGGATCCGGGCGGCCGGAGCGTCCGGTTCGACTACGAGGCCCGCTGCGACGGCGAGGTCGCGTTCTCGGGGTACGAGCAGCGGGTCTGCGCCCGCACGGGCGGAGAGGGCGCCATCGAACTCCCCGACGACCTCCGGGCGGCGATGGAGCCGTACGTCGAGGAGTGACGCCCGATTCCGGGCGGTGAACGCCGATTCTCGACCTCGGACGCCCGCCGCGGGGGTCGATACGCTTTTGGGGATTCCATCGCCATGTACTGACATGGCCGAGTTCGAGAACCCCTACGCCGAGGAGAGTCCGTTCGTCGAGGCGCACTTCGACTGCCTGGACTGCGGCGGGAAGCTCTGGGAGTACGCCATCCAGCGACAGATGGTCTGCGAGGACTGCCGGGCGGTCTTCACCTCCGCCGAGATTTTCGACGCTCAGGCGTAGCGCTCCCCGCGATGTGACCGTCGACTGAGAAGTTGCGCGGCGCCCGAGCGTCGACGGCCGGGTTCGGCCGTCCAGTACACTTATGCCGAATCTGTGCCACTAGCTACCTATGGCGCAGCAAGAGCCAGACGACCAGGAGTCACAGGACCCCGAGGACCTCCTCGAACTGAGCGACGACACGCGGGGGCTCCTCGAGCGGAACAGCCTCCGGCCGCTCTGGGAGGTCGAGGACGACATGGGCCACGTCTACGACGACCTCGAGGCGGACATCTGGAAGTGGGAGGACATCCAGGCCGCCATCGACGGCATCGAGGACGACGTCCCCATCGCCGACCTGCCGCCGGGGTTCCAGCGCCGGGTCGCGGTCCCAATCAACACCGCGCTGGGCAACGCCGTCTCGAACACCATCTACGTCGGCGTCCAGACGGTCTCGCCGGGCGAGACCGCGCCCTCGCACCGCCACGGCGCCAACGCCCTGCGGTTCACCATCGACGGCCACGAGGACATGAAGACCGTCGTCGCGGGCGAGGAGTTCCCGATGAAGGACAACGACCTCGTCACCACGCCCCAGTGGGAGTGGCACGACCACGTCAACGACTCCGACGAGACCGCCGCCTGGCTCGACGTGCTGGACCTCCCGCTCGTGCTCGACTCGCTGAACGCCCGCAATACCTTCGAGAACCACGAACTCGAGCGCCAGCCCGTCACGAAGACCCAGGGCTACTGGGACTCCCAGTACGGCCGCGCGCGCGACGCCGACGATGCGAAGCAGGACGGCATCCCGGGCCCGTTCGAGGGCATCCGGGAGGCGACGCCGCCGTACCGGTTCCGGTGGGAGGACACCCTGGAGACGCTCCGCCAGCGCGCCGACAACGACAACCCCGACCCCCACGACGGCTACAGCCTCTCGTACGTCAACCCGGCGGCCGGGAAGCCGCCGCTGTTCCCCACGATGTCGTTCCGGGCCCAGCTCCTCCAGGAGGCGACCGACCCGCACTTCCACAACGCGGTGGAGGTGTACTTCGTCATCGAGGGCGAGGGCGCGACCCACGTCGACGACGAGGCCCTGGAGTGGAGCCAGTGGGACATCTTCGTGGTGCCGCCGGACGCGACCCACCACCACGAGCCCGACGACGAGGCCATCCTGCTCGGCATGACTGACCGGCCGGTGTTCGAGGCGTTCAACTTCTACGCCGAGGCCGAGCCGTCGTCGTAATCGCCGGGGGAGCGCGCCGATAGAATTGCGGATCGCCTCGACCGCTCCGTCTTCGACATCGATACTGGTTTCGCGGGCGACCCGTCCGGGTAGGGCGTTCGATGATTCCCCGACGCGACGGGCCGTCGTGCGTCGGATTTAATGTAACAAAAATTACAACTACCGCATCATTTATCATGGACGTGCAACTGTAAACGTGTAGAACATGGTGGACAGTAACAGTTCCCACAATAGACGCACGTATCTCAAGACAGTCGGCGCGCTCGGGGCGGTCGGAACGACGGGGCTCGCGGGATGCACCCGGCTCGGCATGGGCGGCGGGGGCGGCGGGGATTCGACGATCACCGTCGCAGCAACCGTCCCCGAGTCGGGGCGGTTCTCGTCGCTCGGGACGGACGTCAAGCGCGGCTACGAGCTCGGTGTCAGCAAGATGAACGAACAGCTCGACCAGGAGGTCGAGCTCCTCATCCAGGACGACGAGAGCAGCGCGGACGTCGTCCGGCAGAACCTCCAGCAGATGGTCAGCAACAACGACGTCGACATGATCTGGGGGAGCTTCTCCAGTCTGCTGGTGACCGCCGGGAGCGCGTTCGCCGAGAACAACGACCTGCCGTTCCTCGGGGCGTTCTTCGCCTACGAACAGCCCCACCGCAACGAGGGCTACGAGTGGACTTACTCGCCGTTCCCGAAGTCCCGCGACGTCGCCCGCTCGACGAAGGGGCTGCTCGAGCTGATCCCGGAGGGCGAGCGCCCGACGAACGTCGGCATCTGGGAGCCCAACACCGGCTGGGGCAGCGAGCAGGCCGACGCCTGGGAGGAGACGCTGAGCGGCGCCGGCTACGACATCGTGCTGCGCGAGACGTTCCAGATCGGCTCCGAGGACTTCTCGACGCTCATCTCCCAGTCCGACAGCGCCGACGTGGAGATCCTGCTGTCGAACCCCTCGCCCCCGGGCGGCATCACGTCGGTCAACCAGATGCAGTCCAACAACTGGACCCCGAAGGTGCTGAAGTACGTCCGCGGGGCCGACCCCAGCGCCTGGTGGTCCGCGCTCGGCGAGAAGGGCGCCTACGCCTGCATGTGTCCCGGGTGGGTGCCCGGGCTCACCGGCGGCGGCAACGACCAGATGCGGTCGGCCTACGAGGAGGAGTACGGCCTTGACGAGGGTCAGCTCATCAACACCGCTGTCGGCGGCGCCTACAACGTCGCGCAGGTGGCGAGCCAGACCGTCCAGGCCGCCGACTCGACCGACCCGAGCGACCTCCAGAGCGCGCTCCGCTCCGAGTCGTTCGAGACCGTCATCGGGAGCTTCAGCTTCGAGAACAACGGACTGCCCGCCGAGGGCGAGCTGACCGCGCCGACCGGCCAGTGGTGGAACGGCAACCAGCACACCGTCTTCCCGGACGTCGACGGCGAGGCCGCGATCGACTTCAAGTACCCCATCCCGGCGTGGGGCGAGCGGTAATTACTTGTCGCGGCTCCCCACTACACTCGTATATCCGTTTCACACATGGTAGCAACTGACCTCGTGTTCGAGTCGCTGTTAAACGGGCTCCTGCTCGGCGGAATCTACGCCGTCGCGGCGCTCGGTCTCTCGCTCGTGTTCGGCATCATGGACATCGTCAACCTCGCCCACGGGCACATGCTCATGGTCGGCGCCTACGTCTCCATCCTGCTGTTCACGGCCACCGGCATCACGCCGCTGGTCGGGATGGTGCTGGCCGCGGTCGTGCTGTTCGGCTTCGGCATGCTGCTCCAGCGGTTCGTCCTCAAGAACGTCGTCGGCGAGGGCATCGAACAGCCGATCATCGTGCTGTTCGGGCTCGCGCTCGTGTTACAGAGCCTCGGCCGCATCGTGCTCGGTAGCGACGCCCAGGCGGCCGACATCGGCATCCCCGGCGACGCCATCGCGATCGGATCGGCGACGCTGTCGTTCCCGCGGATGGTCACGTTCGTCGTCGCGCTCGTGCTCATCCTCGGGACCTGGGCGTTCCTGAAGTACACCACGACCGGGCTGGCCATCCGGGCGACCGCCCAGAGCACCTCGGCGGCCCAGTACATGGGCATCGACACCGACAACATCTACGTGCTCACGCTGGGCATCGGGACGGCGCTGGCCGGCGCGGCCGGCGCGCTGCTCTCGATGCTGTTCCCCATCACGCCGTTCGTCGGCTGGTCGTACCTGCTGAAGGCGTTCGCGGTCGTCGTACTGGGCGGCGTCGGGAGCGTCGCGGGCACGCTCGTCGGCGGGCTCATCCTCGGGGTCTCCGAGAACGTCGGCGTGCTCTGGCTGGGCGGCGGCTTCCGCGACATCATCAGCTTCAGCATCTTCCTGGGCGTGCTGCTGATTCGGCCCCAGGGCCTGTTCGGCAACTCCGGAGGTGGCGAGTGATGTCGGAGGTCGAGGACATCTTCACCTCCCGGCGCCGGATGGCGGTGGCGGCCGTCGTCGTGCTGTACCTGCTGGCCGTCCCGTTCATCACCACCGCCTACGTCACCGAGATCTTCTTCACCGGGCTGGTGTTCGTGATGCTGGGCGTCTCGTGGAACCTGCTCGCGGGCTACGCGGGGCAGGTGTCGCTCGGTCACGCCGCCTTCTTCGGCGTCGGCGCGTTCGTCGCGGCGTGGGTGACGACGCCGGCCCGGGCGAACCTCCCCGAGGCGCTCTCGCTGCCGGGTGCCCCCGCGATAGTCACGGTGCTGTTCGCGCTGGTCGTCGGGACTGCGGTAGCCGCGCTGCTCGCCGCCGTCACCGGGCCGATAATGTTCCGGCTGACGGGCCACTACTTCGCCATCGGCACGCTGGCGCTGGCCTCCATCATCCAGCTGGTGATGCTCGACCAGCGCCAACTGACCGGCGGCTCGACCGGCTACTACGTCAACGAGTACCTCGGGGACGCCGGCATGTTCCTCCTGACGCTGGCCGCGACGCTCGGGATGGTGGCGGTCGTCTACCGCATCGTCGACAGCCGGTCCGGACTCGGGATGCGGGCCATCCACGACGACGAGGA
The DNA here is from genome assembly GCF_003369835.1 of Halorussus rarus. NCBI lineage: Archaea > Methanobacteriati > Methanobacteriota > Halobacteria > Halobacteriales > Haladaptataceae > Halorussus > Halorussus rarus. The sequence continues at coordinate 103,363 of NZ_QPMJ01000005.1, forward strand.
GGCCGCCAGCAGCCTCGGCGTCAACCCCCTGAAGTACAAGCTGTACGCCTTCGTGATCTCGTCGGGGATGGCCGGCCTCGCGGGCTCGCTCTACTCCCAGTTCACGCTGTACGTCAACCCCGACGCGACGCTCAACGTCGTCTGGATGGTCGACACGCTGGTCGTCGTCATCCTCGGCGGGATGGGGACGGTGCTCGGGCCGCTGTTCGGCGCCGGCCTGTTCGTGGGGCTCGACACGCTGCTCCGGTCGTTCGCGGGCGAGTTCGCGACGACCATCGAGGGCGCGCTCATCATCCTGTTCATGCTGTTCGCCCCGCAGGGCGTCTATGGGTACTTCACCGAGCGGTACGGCGACGAGGAGGAGCCGCCGGCCGCGACCGACCCCGAGGCGGCGAGCCTCGACGGCTCGACGCCCGAGCACAACGAGTAGCGCCGTTCCGCTCTCTTCTCCGAGCGCCCAATCCGCGACAGTCTTCCGTTCCCGGGCTCGATTGACGAAGGTCTTCCTCCCCGACTCCTCAGCCGCCCAGGTACGAGGCCGCCACGCGCTCGTCGTCGGCCAGTTCCTCGGCGGTGCCCGACAGCGAGATGCGGCCCGACTCGAGGACGTACCCCCTGTCGGCGATCCGGAGCGCGTGGTTGACGTCCTGCTCGACCAGCAGCACGGTGGTCCCCTCCTCGTTGATGCGCTGGATGGCGTCGAACACGTCCTCGACCAGCACCGGCGCGAGCCCGAGGCTGGCCTCGTCGAGCAGCAGCAGGTCGGGGTCGCTCATCAGCCCGCGCCCGATGGCGAGCATCTGCTGTTCCCCGCCCGACAGGGTGCCGGCCTGCTGGCCGGTCCGCTCCTCGAGTCGGGGGAAGATGTCGAAGATCCGGTCCATCCGCTCGCTCATCCCGGTCCGGTTGGCGTACGCGCCCAGCCGCAGGTTCTCCTTGACCGTGCTCTCGCCGAATATCTCCCGGCCCTCGGGGACGTGGACGATGCCCTTCGGGACGACCTCGTCCTGGTCGAGTTCTCCGATCTCCTCGCCCTCGAATCGGATGCTGCCGCTTGTCGGCGTCAGCGGGCCGCAGATCGTCTTCAGGATGGTGGTCTTGCCCGCGCCGTTCGCGCCGAGCAGCGCGACCGTCTCGCCCTCTGTGACCGAGAGGCTGGCGTCCCAGATGACCTGCACGTTCCCGTACGCCACGTCGATTCCGTCGACTTCGAGTAGTGTCATCGGTTATCGCGGAGTACAGACCACTCCGACAAAAGCCTACCCCTGATTCGGCGTCGGGCCGGGGAGAGCCGACCCCGAATGGGCGCCCGGACGGACCGGACCCGCGCTCGATCGCCTCTCGGGTCCCGCGCCACGTCGCTACTTGTTTAACGCCGCTCGCGAAACAGTCGTCCATGCCATCGGGTGACACCGACGACGCCGCGACGGAGCGCGAGCTCCGCGATCTGGTCGACCGCCTGCTGACCCGGGACGCCGACGCCCACGCCCGGGCCCTCGAGCGCCTCGCCGAGGTCGGCGACGAGCGCGTGATTCCCCACCTGGTCGAGGTCGAGATGATCGACTCCATCGCCAACGACTGGTCGGAGTTCGGGTTCCCCGAAGTGCTCCGGGACCGCGCGCCGCCCCGGTACCTCGAACTCCCCGAGGCGTCGTGGCCCGGCGTCGAGGCGGCGCTGGCGGCGATCGCGGAGCCGAACTTCGACTCGCGGTACGCGTGGGTCGAGTGGGAGACCTGGTACTCGCAGCAGGATAGCGAACCGCTCGCCGGCTTCGACGACTGGAAGCTCCAGCTCTACCGGTCGTTCCTGCCGCCCGTGGGTCGACTGCTCGACGTCGAACCCCGCGAGTTCGACCTCCAGGACGTCCGGTGGGGCAACTGCGACTCGTCGTTCCTGGCGGCGCTCAACGGCCCCGACTTCGTCCCCGGCGACGCCGTCGACGCGGCCGGGTCGGGCGGGGAGTCCGAGCGCTACCTCGAAGCCGACGACCGCGTCTTCGGGTTCGAGTTCGACGGACAGGCCTACGCCGTCCCGCGCTGGGTGCTGTTCCCCCACGAGATGCTGAACGTCGAACTCGACGGGGTGCAGCTCAGCCTCACCTTCTGCACGCTCTGCAACGCGCCCATCCTCTACGACTGTCGGGTCGGCGACCGCGACCTGACGTTCGGGAGCACGGGCATGCTGCTGGCGGGCAACAAGGTGATGTTCGACGAGGAGACCGAGAGTCTCTGGAGCCAGCACCGCGGCGTCCCCATCGCCGGCGAGTTCGCCGAAGAGGACGACCTCCGCCTCGACGTCCTGCCGGTCACCCAGACCGACTGGGCCGAGTGGAAGGACTCGCACCCCGAAACGCTCGCGCTCGACGTCGACACCGGGTACGACTACGACTACCGGTTCTACGACGGCAACATCGGATTCTTCCGCCACTACTGGGAGGACGAGAGCGCCGTCCAGCCCGGCGTGGAGGTCGCGGACGGCGACCTGCCCGAGAAGGAGTCTGTGTACGGCGTCACCGGCGCGGACCCGGACGCGGTCTACGTCTTCCCGGTCGAGACGGTCCGCGAGAAGGCTCCCGTCGTCGCCGACCTCGACGGCCGCGCAGTCGTCGCGCTGGCCGACGAGACCGACGACGTGGCCGTCTACGAGGCGCCGCCCGCGCCCGTAGAGACGGCGGCAGAGGACGGCGGCGACCTCGTCGACGCCGAGGGTCGGCGGTGGACCGTGACCCGCGATGCGCTGGTCGGCGACGACGGCGACGACCGGCTCGAACGCGTGGCGGGCCGTCACGGCCTCTGGTTCGCCTTCCGGTCGCAGTACGACGACGCCAGGGTCGTCACCGGCGAAGAATCGGGGGAGTAAGCGGCGCGCGGCCGATTACTCCTGGCCGCCCTTCTGGACGTCGACGTCGTCGAAGCGGACGTCCCGCTCGGTCACGTCGACGGTCATCGAGCCGACGTTCTCGATCTCGGCGTCGATGCTGTCGCCGTCCGAGAGCTCGCTGACGCCCTCGGGCGTGCCCGTGGTGATGACGTCGCCGGCCTCGATGGTGGCGCCGATGGAGGCGTACTGGACGACGTCCGCGCAGGTGTACACCATGTCGCCGGTGTTCTCCTGCTGGCGGGTCTCGCCGTTGAGCTGGAGCTCCATCTCGAGGTCCTGGGGCTCGCCGACCTCGTCGGGCGTGACCACGCACGGGCCGACCACCGTGAACGTGTCGTAGGACTTCCGGTTCGAGCGGTCCTGGTCGCCGCGGACCGAGATGTCGAGCAGGATGGTGTAGCCGAAGATGTGGTCCCACGCCTCGTCGGCGGAGACGTCCTTGACGTCGTCGTCCATCACGAACGCGAGCTCGATCTCGTGGTCGGTCCGGCGGTCCGAGAACGGGAGCTCGACGCCGTGGTCCGGGCCGACGACGCTCGAGGGCGCCTTGAGGAAGTAGCCCTTGTCCTCGATGGTGAACCACTCGTCGGTGGTGATGTCGCGGTCCGAGAGCGCCTCCTCGATGTGGTTCTCGTAGTTGAGCGGCGCGGCGATGACCTTCCCCGGCCGGCGGACCGGCGCGCCGAGTTCGACGTCCGCGCGGTCGTGGTCGGGGTCGGCGTCTTCGTACTCGCTCGCGTCGTAGTCGCCCCGGATGTACTCGCGCAGCGGGTCGCGGGCGTCGATGCCGAGTCGGTCGGTCAGGTCGACGACGCCGCTGCCGTCGTCGGTCAGGAGTCCCAGTCGGTCCTCGTTGTAGCGGACGAATCGCATGGTCGTTCCTGCGACCAGCGTACCCATAAAACATCGCCTTCCGCGACCGGCGCCGTCGGGCAAGGATTGCCGCGTCTCGCTTTGATTCGCACGAGCGCGAATTTCATTTCCGAGAACGAGCCGAACTATTAATACCGTTGGGGGGAAACGCGTCTGTCAATGACATCACAACCTCCGACCGCCGAACCCGGCGGCGAACGCGCCGGGCTGTACGACCCGCCGGACGACGCCGACGAGATCGAACGGCTCAGGCACGAACGGGACTTCTGGCGCCACCTCTTCGACGACCTCGCCGAGCGGTTCCCCGAGCCCGTCCTGGTCGTCAACGACGACGGTCGGGTCACCCACTGGAACACCGAGCAGGCCGAGATGCTCGGCACGCCGGCCGACGAGGCGGTCGGGCAGGCCGCCCACGACGTCGTCGGGACCGAGGCGGTCACCGAGACGCTGGCCGAGGAGGTCGTCCGGACCGAGGAGACGGTCAAGGAGGACGAGGTCCGGTCGGGGGTCGACGACGACGGCGAGCGCTGGCACGTCCGGGCGGCGGCCCAGCCGATGTACGGCCCGGACGGCGAGGTTGTCGGCTCCTTCGAGTTCGTCTCGCGCGTGACCGAGCTCGTCGAGCAGCGCCGCGCGGTCAGGGAGGCCCAGGAGCAGGTCAGCGAGGAGGTCGACGCCACCGTCGAGGAACTGCTCGACTCCTCGCAGTCGGTCGCCGACGAGAGCCAGTTCATCGGCGAGACCGCCAGCGAGCAGGTCGACGCGCTGGCGACCATCCACGGCGAGGTCGAATCGCTGAGCGCGACCGTCGAGGAGATCGCCGCGCAGGCCGACGAGGTCGACGCGCGGGCGACCGCGGTCGCCGACAACGCCGCCGAGTCGCTCGACGCGACCGACGAGGCCGTCGGGGTGCTCGGCGACGTCGAGGACGCGGCCGGCGACCTCGACCGGACGAGCGAGGAGCTCGACGAGCAGGTCGAGGAGATCGAGTCGGTCATCGACGTCATCAGCGACATCGTCTCCCAGATCAACCTGCTGGCGCTCAACGCCAACATCGAGGCCGCGCGCAGCGGGGCCGAAAACGGCGGCTTCGCGGTGGTCGCCGACGAGATCAAGGCGCTCGCCGACCAGTCCCAGGACGAGGTCGACGCCATCGAGCAGACCATCGAGGAGGTCACCGACACCGTCGCGCGGACCACCGACGCGGTCGAGCGCACCACCGGCGGTATTTCGGAGACCGCCGACCACATCGAGACGGTCCGCGAGCGCCAGGCCGACATCCACGACGCCGCCGAGGACGCCTCCGTCGGCACCCGCGAGATCGCCGAGGCGACCGACGAGCAGGCCTCCGCGACGGAGGAGGTCACGACGATGCTCGACGAGGTCCTCGACAGCCTCCGGGAGGTGGTCGAGCGGATCGACGAGCTCGGCGACGAGAACGAGCGCCAGGCCGAGTCGGCCCGGCACGTCCGCGAGCGCATCCGCGAGGTCGAGGCCGACCTCGAGGCGACGATAGACGACTGAACCGCGCTGTTCTACTCGCTTCTCACGGATTGCGGACGATCAGAAGAAACTGTCCGTCCTCGTGAGGTCGACGTCGCCGGCGACGTCCTCCCGGAAGTGCTCGGCCAGTTCGTCGAGCGTCCAGCCGCCGGGGCGGACGCCGACCCGGTCGAGCGACGGTTCCGAGAAGACACCTACGCGGTCGCCGCCCGCGTAGAGCGTACAGCCGGTCACGTCGGACGCCTCGTCGCTCGCGAGGTACGCCGCCAGCGGGGCGACCCGCTCTGGCGGCATCTCCTCGCGGGTGTAGGGTCGGTGCTCCTCGGGTACGGTCTCGGTCATCCGCGTGTAGCCGCTCGGAACGAGCGCGTTGACCCGGACGCCCGAGCGGTGCACCTCCGACGAGACCGTTCGGACCATCCCGAGGATTCCGGCCTTCGCGGCGGCGTAGTTGACCTGCCCGGCGTTGCCACGGGCCGAGCGGGCCGACACCGCGAGGTACGATCGCTCGCCGTCGAACCCGTCCTCGCCGGCCGCCTCGCGCCAGTGTCTGCAGGCCGCCTGCAGCAGGGTGAACTGGCCGGTGAGGTTCGTCTCGATGACCGCGCGCCAGTCCTCCTCGCTCAGGTTCGTGGCGAAGTCGTCCCGGAGGATGCCCGCGAAGTTCGCGACGAAGCCGACGCGCCCGTACTCCGCGACCGCGTCCGCGATCAGTTCGCGGGCGTACTCGAAGTCGGTCAGGTCGCCGGCGTGAGCGGTCGCCTCGCCGCCCTCGTCGCGGATGTCCTCGGCGACCGCCTCGGCCACCGCGGGGTCGCTCCCCTTGCCACGGACCGACGTCCCGAGGTCGTTGACGACCACGCTGGCGCCGTGGTCGGCCAGTTCCCGGGCGGTCGCCGCGCCGAGACCGTTGCCGCCCCCGCCGACGATGCACACCTTCCCGTCGAGGCCGGTCATCGGTCGCCCCGCGGATCGGTCGCGGTCGTCGTCGCCGCGCTGCCGCCGTGCCGGCAGACTCGGCCGCGCTCGGTAGCAGTCGGTTCGCTCGCTATCTCTGAACTCATGACTCGGGGTTCGGCGACGCGGTATTCAAATGTTTGGCCGCAGCCCTGGCGGCGTCGACCCGGAGCGACGGTGTCGGCTCAGAGGGTCCGACCCTGCCCCTGCTGGCCGGTCACCTCCTCGGGTAGCAACTGGTACCGCGTCCGCTCGGTCATCGGTTCGCCCTGCGGGTAGAGGCTGGCGAACTGCGCGTTGTCGAACAGCGCCTCGTCGACCGCCTCGACGCGCTCGTCGGGGACCGGCTCGATCGGCCCGCGCACGAGGACGCTCCGCCAGCGGTGCTCGTCCTCGAAGTCGTACGCCGCGAACGTCGCAGTCTCGGTCGCCGCGGCGAAGTCGAGCTTCTCGCTGTCCTCGCCGAACCGCAGGAGGACGAAGTAGAGCCGGTCGCCGTCGTAGCCGAACGACACCGGACAGCCGTAGGCGTCGCCCCCGTCGGCCAGCGACAGGACGCCGACGCCCTGGTCGCGCAGGAACGCGTCGACGGTCGCCTCGTCCATCGGTTCACCCCGGATCTCGGAACTGTCTGCGTCTGAGACGTCCATACTGACAGGTCGGCCTTCGGACTCCTAATTCGAATCGCGAACATGTTCGTCCCGCCTCCGGATTATCGGCTGTTGGTCGGCCTCGACAGAAATAGTCGAATGAAAAAATATCTATACCCGGAAGAACATTACGTTGTAATACGATGAGCGACTCCGAGCAGCAAGCCGACGCGCCAGTCGTGGTGGCCGGGGCCGGGCCGGTCGGGATGACCGCGGCGCTGGCGCTGGACGCCCGCGGAATCGAGTCGACGATCCTCGAGGCCGACCCCGAGGACCGGGACCGGCCGGGGAGCCGGGCCATCTACGTCCACAAGGACACGCTCCGGACGCTGGAGCAGTCCTCTCCCGGGCTCGGTCAGCGGCTGGTCGACAACGGCATCACGTGGTCGACCCGGCGCACGCTGTTCCGCGGCGAGGAGGTGTTCGAGCGGACCTACCCCGACCGCGGCGGTGACGGTGGCCTACCCCACTTCACGAGCCTCCCGCAGGTCTGGACCGAGGAGTACATGCTCGACGCCATCGCGGAGTCCGACGGCATCGACCTCCACTGGGACTCGCCGGTCGAGACGGTCGACGCCGACGACGACGGCGTCACGGTCGAGACTGAAGGCGGCGACGTCTGGAACGCCGAGTACGTCGTCGGCGCCGACGGCGCGGGCTCGACGGTCCGCAAGGAGATCGGCGCCGAGTTCGACGGCACGGAATCGCCCAACTCCTTCATCATCGCCGACGTCGACGAGGACCCGGACGACCCCCGGCGGCAGGAGCGGGTCTTCCACTACGACCACCCCGAACTCGGCGGGCGCAACGTGCTGTTCGTCCCGTTCCAGGGCGGGTGGCGCGTCGACATCCAGTGCCGCGAGTCCGACGACCCCGAGCGGATGGCCGAGGACCGCAACATCGGCGAGATGGTGGCGACCATCCTGGGCGAGCGCTACCGCGACCGGGTCACCTGGGTCTCGGAGTACAAGTTCAAGCAGGTCACCGCAGACCGGATGGTCGACGAGCACAACCGGGTGCTGCTCGCGGGCGAGTCCGGCCACCTGTTCGCCCCGTTCGGCGCCCGCGGGATGAACTCGGGCGTCGCGGACGCCGACGATGCCGCCTCGGCCATCAGCGTCGCGCTCAATGCCGGCGTCGCGGAGACTGCGACCGGCGAGATCGCCGAGTACGGCATCCGGCGCCAGAAGGCCGCCGAGTACAACCGGGCCGCCGCCGGGCAGGCCCTCGAGTACCTCCAGGGCGACAGCATCGTCACCAAGACCAAGAAGCGGCTGGCCGCCGAGCTCGCCGAGTACTACGAGCCGGCCGGCGAGTGGCTCGACGACGCGCCGTACGGCCCCCACGAGGGGCCGCCGGTGACCATCGGGCAGTACTGACGCGGCCGCTCTCGCGACCCGCGCACCCCGGATTTCTCTATCTTCCCGCTGTTCTCCGCACCAGTCGACCCGCTGCTCGACGCCGTTCCTCCGCCGTTATCCGTGCCGGTCGAACTGACTCACCGTTCGGCGACCGGTCGGACCGACGCGCGGCGTAGACCGCGCTTCAGCCCACGCGGCGGACGAAACTTCCATTTCGGTCCGGGTCGCGTTCGGTAGCCGTTCCGAGAAGCGACCGCAAAATGGGTATCTATCGGTTTCTGGTTTTTGAGAGCCAATATTCGGTGATGACGAACGTATTGGTCCATGCCCTCGGCCGGCGTGTTGATTGCGGACGGTTCGCGTGGCAATTAGCTGCTCGGGCGGAAGCGTACCGACCCTGACTGTCTACCTTTTATCTCTGGACCGAATGTGTTCGTTGTCGACGAACAGTCCACTTTACCCCGGCGCCCTCTATCGGTTTCCGGTTTGGAGCTCGCCTTGCAGCCGGACGCCGTCGCACGGTTCGTCAGCTGCCTCCTTCCCTAGAGACAGCTCGGACGGCCCTCCAGTGCGCCGATCTCCCATTTCTCGTCCCTTGTTCTGGAGTTCATTCACAACTCTACTGCCCGTTCTACTTTCACGGGGGCGTTACAGCACTATCTCTGTCACGGGTCTGGGGATACCACCGACAATTATTAAAAGAAAACACGAAAAATATTATTAAAATACAAACGAGATATCTATATCCGGCGTGTTCGGTGATGACGAACGCCCCTCTCTGTAATTTCTCGCCCGGCTATTATCGTACAACTACCGACAATTCGGAGCGAATCGAGTGGTCCGTAAACTTGTGGTTCCGGAGGCGTCGGAATCCCGGTCGGTTCCGACCGCAGAGAGAACTGCTACCCGGACGACGTCGGCCGAGCGACCTGCATCTTTAATAAAGAACCGGCACAACCACGGAGTGGCCGATAAGCTCTCATGACAACAATCGACGCGTACACCCACGTTCTGACCGAGGAGTTCTACGACACGCTGGTGGCGGAGTACGACTTCCAGGGGCTGAGCGGCGACCCGTCGTTCCTCTGGGACCTCGACCGCCGGCTCGACGACATGGACGAGTTCGGCGTGGACAAGCAGGTGCTGACCCTGGCGCTTCCGCCGCTGTGGCGGGGGATGGACGACGAGACCGCGCTCGAACTCACCCAGTTGGCCAACGACGAGGTCCGGAGCATCGCGGACGAGCATCCCGACCGGTTCGTCCCGGTCGGGACGATCCCGCGGGTCTCCGACGAGTTCATGGCCGAGTTCGACCGGTGCGTCGAGGACCTCGACATGGCCGGCGTCCAGATGTTCTCGAACATCGAGGGCGAGCCCATCGACCGTCCGCGGTTCCGCCCGCTGTTCGAGCGGGCCGAGCGCCACGACGCCCCGCTGTGGATGCACCCCCAGCTCCACGAGTGGTACGACTGGGCGAGCGAGTACATGGAGCACCGGCTGTTCGGCTGGCCGTTCGACACGACGCTGGCGCTCTCGCGGCTCGTGTTCGGCGGCGTCGTCGACGAGTACGACTTCGACCTCGTCGCCCACCACGGCGGCGGGATGGTCCCGTTCTACGGCGGCCGCATCGACTCCTTCTACCAGACCCGGCTCGACTACCCCGAGAACTACGCCGACACCGACCTCCCCGACCTCGACCAGCCGGTGAGCGACTACTTCCGGGAGTTCCACGTCGACACCGCGGTCAGCGGGTCCGTGCTCGCCCAAGAGTGCGCGACCGGCTTCTTCGGCGACGAGAAGGTGGTCTTCGGGACCGACTACCCGTTCGGGCCGGGCCGTGGCCGGGCGTGGATCGAGCAGGGGCTCGACGCCGTCGAGGAGATGGACGCGAGCGAGGAGACCCGCGAGCGCATCCTCGGGGGGAACCTCGAGGACCTCTTCGGCTAACGGTTCGCTCGCCGACCGGTCGGACCGCCGGCGCCGCGTTCCGGGAATCTCCCATAAACTTAAGTTACGTGTTGTGCCATATTCTATCGTGACTCACCCCATGAGCGGGACAATCGACGTCGACGAGACGAGCAGCGCGACCCAGGACGACCGTTCGGCGACTCCCCCCTGCGCGAAACGATGACGTCTCCGACCTCACCCCTGGCGAAACTGGGCCACGTCGCGGCCCACACGCCCGACCTCGACGAGTCGCTCTGGTTCTTCGAGGACGTGCTCGGGTTCCAGGTGACCGAGCGGGTCGGCGACACCGCGTACCTCCGCGGGATGCGCGACTGGGAGCACCACACGCTCAGCCTCACCGAGTCCGGGCGGAAGGGCGTCGACCACGTCGCGTTCCGGACCAAGACGCCGGAGGCGGTCGACGAACTGGCCGAGCAGTTCGAGGCGGAGGGCCGGGAGGTCCAGTACGTCGAAGCCGGCGAGGAGCGCGGCCAGGGCCGGGCCATCCGCGTCGAGGCGTTCGGCCACCCCTACGAGTTCTACTACGACGTCGAGAAGCCCCAGGCGCCGGCGGAGAAGCGCTCGAAGCTCCGCAACCGCAACTACAGCGAGGCGGTGGGCAACCGCATCGCGCCCCGCCGCATCGACCACTGCCACGTCCAGGACGGCGTGTCGCCCGAACACGCCGCCTGGCTGGTCGACGCGCTCGACTTCCGGACCAACGAGCGCTACCGGAAGTCCGACGGCGAGCTCTGGGGCTGGTGGCTCTCGGTGACGCCGCTGCCCCACGACATCGCCATCCACCGGGAGCCGGCGGGGTCGCCCTCGGGGTTCCACCACGTCTCGTACCACCTCGACAGCCTCCAGGACCTCTGGGAGGCGGCCGACGTCCTGGCCGAGCACGGCATCGAACCCGACGGCGGCCCCGGTCGCCACGCCATCACCCGGGCGGACTTCCTCTACGTGAGCGACCCGGCCAGCGACTTCTGCGTCGAGTTCTTCGCCGGGCCGGGCTACCTGAACTTCGAGCCGGACTGGGAGCCCATCGAGTGGACCGAGGAGGAGATCGGCGGCGAGACGAGCCACCAGTGGATCGGGCAGGGCCCCGACTGGGACGGCGTGCCCTACGTGGAGCCGGAGGGTTGAGCCCACCCGCCCCGACGGTCAGCCGTCCTTCCGCTCGTCGGGAGACGGCGCGACGGCGTCGGCGTCGACCAGCCGCTCTATCTCGTCGGTCGAGTAGCCGAACTCGCCGAGGACGTCGGCCGTGTGCTCGCCGAGCAGCGGCGGATGCCGGCGGACGTCGGTCGGCGTCCGCGAGAAGTGCATCGGACTGCCGGGCATCTTGACCTCGCCGGCCGTGGGGTGGTCGACCGACGTTCGCATCCCCCGCGCCTCGACCTGGGGGCTGTCGAACACCTCGGCCATGTCCCGGACGGTGCTGGCGGGCACGTCGTGGTCGCGGAGGATCTCGATGACCTCGTCGGTCTCGTACGCCGCGAACTCCTCGGCGAGGAGCGCGTCGAGTTCGTCGCGGTTCCGCACCCGGTCGGCGTTCGCCGCGAACCGCGGGTCGTCGGCGAGGTCCTCGCGGTCGAGCGCCCGGCAGAAGTTCGGCCAGATGTTCTCGGACGCGACCGCGACCACCACGTAGCCGTCGCTGGTCTCGAACGCCTGGTACGGGGCGATGGTGGGGTGCTTGCTCCCCATCCGGCCCGGCGACTCGCCGGTGGCGAAGTAGTTCGAGGCCATGTAGGTCATCCAGGCGACCTGGCCGTCGAGCAGGCTCACGTCGATCTTCTGCCCGCCGCCGTCGCCGAGTTCCCGCTCCAGCAGCGCCGCCAGGATGGCCTGGGTGGCGTACATCCCCGCGCCGATGTCGGCGAGCGCGACGCCGACGCGGACCGGCATCCCGTCCTCGACGCCGGTGATGCTCATCAGCCCGCCCTCGGCTTGCATGATGATGTCGTACGCCGGCCGGTCCTTCTCGGGGCCCCACTCGCCGTACCCCGACAGCGAGCAGTAGACGAGGTCGGGGTTGCGCTCGCGGAGGTCGCCGTAGTCGAGCCCCCACTCGGCCATCTTGCCGACCCGGAAGTTCTCGACGAGGACGTCGGCCTCGGCCGCCAGGTCCCGGAACACGTCCCGGCCCTCCTCCGAGGCGAGGTTGAGCGCGACCGACCGCTTGTTCCGATTGACGCTGACGTAGTAGGCGCTCTCGTCGCTGTCGCCGTACGTCGGCGGGTGCCAGTGGCGGGTCTGGTCGCCGCCGTCCGGGCGCTCGACCTTGATGACGTCGGCGCCCAGGTCGCCCAGCTGCATCGTGCAGAACGGGCCAACCAGGACCCGCGAGGCGTCGAGCACCGTAACCCCGTCGAGCGGTCCCGCGTCGCCCTCGGAGTCGCGTGCTTCTCCGGTCATCGTCTCACTGGTAGGCCGGGATGCCCGTCAGGTCCTCGCCGAGGATGAGGGTGTGGATGTCGTGGGTGCCCTCGTAGGTGTAGACGGTCTCCATGTTGGCCATGTGGCGCATCGGCGAGTAGTCGGCCGTGATGCCGTTGCCGCCGAGTATCTCACGGGCGACCCGGGACTGGTCGCGGGCCATCCGGACGTTGTTGCGCTTGGCCATCGAGACGTGCTGCGGGCGCAGCTCGCCGCGCTCCTTCAGCTCCGCGAGGCGGTGCGCGAGCAGTTGCGCGAGGGTGATCTGGGTCGCCATCTCGGCCAGCTTCTGCTGCTGGAGCTGGAAGCGACCGATGGGACCGCCGAACTGGTCGCGCTCGGTGGCGTACTCGCGGGCCGTCTCGAAACAGTCCCGCGCGGCGCCCACGGCGCCCCAGGCGATGCCGTACCGGGCCTGCGTCAGGCACGACAGCGGGCCCTTCATCCCCTCGACGCCCGGTAAGACCGCATCTTCGGGAACGAAGACGTCGTTCAGACCGATCTCGCCGGTGATGGAGGCGCGCAGCGACAGCTTCTCGTCGATCTTGTTGGTCGTCACGCCGTCCTCGTCGGTCTCCACGAGGAACCCGCGGACGGGGTTATCTTCCGCGGTCTTGTCGCGCGCCCAGACGACCGCGACGTCCGCGATCGGTGAGTTCGTGATCCACGTCTTCGAGCCGTTCAGCACGTAGCCGCCGTCGGCCGCTTCGGCCCGAGTCTCCATGGCCGAGGGGTTCGAGCCGTGCTCGGGCTCGGTGAGCCCGAAGCAGCCGACGGCCTCGCCCGACCCCAGCGCCGGCAGCCAGCGCTCCTTCTGCTCGTCGCTCCCGTAGGCGTGGATGGGGTACATCACGAGCGCGCCCTGCACGGAGGCCATCGACCGGAGCCCCGAGTCGCAAGCCTCCAGCTCCTGCATCAGCAGGCCGTAGGCGGTCTCGCTGACGTTCGGCAGGCCGTACCCCTCCAGGTTCGGCGCGTAGAAGCCCATCTCGCCCAGTTCGGGGATGAGCTCGGTCGGGAAGGTTCCCTCGATCCAGTGCTCGCCGATGTCCTCGACCTCGCCGGCCACGAAGTCGCGGGCCGACTCCAGCACGAGCCTGTCCTCCTCGGACAGTTCCGCCTCCAGGTTCACGAAGTCTAGCATCGGGTGAGACGTTGCGTCGGGCGGGTAATAACGATGGGGGTTCCGCCGGTCGGGGTTCGGTCGACGGCGGGAGAAAATCGGCGGCGAAACGAAAAGGGCGCGGGAGCTACAGATTCGACCGGGCGTCGCCGCCGTCGATCATCACCGACTCGCCGTTGATGAAGCTCGCGCGGTCCGACAGGAGGAACGCGACGACGTTGCCGAACTCGGCCGGCGAGCCGAGGTCGCCCATCGGGATGTCGTCGGTCCAGGCCTCCTCGCTCTCCTCGAAGCTGTCGAACCGGCCCTGCTCGACCGCGTTCTCGATGAGGTAGACCATCCGGTCGGTCTCGTGGGCGCCCGGCATCACGGCGTTGACCCGCACGTCGGGGGCGAGCTCGCGCGACAGCGTCTTCTCCAGTCCGATGACGCCCATGCGGACGGAGTTTGAGAGGACGAGGTCGTCGATGGCCTCCTTGACGCTGTGGGACGTCGAGCTGACGATGCTGCCCGCGTCGCTCTCCTCGAGGTGGTCGACCGACTCCCGGACGAGGCGGACGACGCTCATCACCAGCAGGTCGTAGGCCTGGTACCACTCCTCGTCGGTGGTCTCGCTGAACGGCTTGCTCGGCGGGCCGCCGGCGTTGGTCACGAGGTGGTCGAGGCCGCCGAACTCGTCGACGGTCCGCTGGACCAGCTGTTCGATGTCGTCGGGGTCGGTGAGGTCGGCGGGCTGGCCCACGACCTCGCCTTCGGCGACCTCCCGGATGTCCTCGACGGCCGCGTCGAGTCGCTCCTCGTCCCGACCGTTGACGACGACGTTCGCGCCCTCGCGGGCCAGCGCCGTCGCGGCGGCCTTGCCGAGACCGCTGCTCGACGCCGATACCAGTGCCGCGTTGCCATCGATTCCGAGGTCCATAGGTGAAAATCAGAGCCGACCGTCTTAGTCCCACGAATCACGACAATTCTTTCCGGAACATCCGTCCGCTCTCGAAGCTCGCCCGCGTCCCGCAGCCCGCTCACTCGGGGAGGAACTCACTCGGCCATGAACTGGCTGGCCTGGGGTTCCAGCGGGTCGGTCCGGACCTCGACCAGCGCCGGGCCGTCGCTCCGGAGCGCGGCGTCGAGGCCGTCGCGGATGTCGGCCGGCGCGTCGGCGCGATACGCGTCGACGCCCATCCCCTCCGCGACCGCCGTGAAGTCGACGGGCGCGTCGGCCCAGCCGTACTCCTGCTCGGAGAGCCGGTAGCTCCGGCCGGCCTCCTCGCTGATGATGGCGTAGTCGTCGTTGTTGAGGACCACGACCGTGACCGGCAGGTCCTCGACCGCTGCGGTGTGGAGTTCGTGGACGCACATCATGAGGCCGCCGTCGCCGGTCAGCGCGACGACTGGCGCGTCGGGGTTGGCGTACGCCGCGCCGATGGCCGACGGGAGCCCGGTCCCCATCGTCGCCCACGAGCCGGGGTTGACGTACTTCCGCGGCCCGGCGGCGTCGAAGACGTTGAGCGCCCAGACCCGGAAGCCGCCCGCGTCGACGGCGACGACCGCCTCCTCGGGGAGCGCGTTCCGGATCGCGCGCAGCGCCCGCACCGAGGTGATGGGGGTCGAATCGCCGAGCAGCGGGTCGAGTCGCTCGTCGGTCGCGTCCCGGACGGCACTCGCGCGCTCCGCGCCCAGGTCGGCGCGGTCGATGCCCGCGTCGTCAAGGCCCTCGGCGAGCGACGCCAGCACCCCGCGGGCGTCGCCGACGATGCCGACCGTCGGCTCGTAGCCCCGGCCGATGTCGCCCGCGCCCAGCGTCGCGTGGACGAGCGCGTCGGGCAGTTCGACCGACCACCCGCGGCTCGCGTGGGCGTCGAGGTCGGTCCCGACCGCGAGACAGGCGTCGGCGTCGGCGAGGCAGGTCAGCAGTTCGGGGCTGGCGCTGCCGCTCAGCGTCCCGGCGCTGAGGTCGTGGCGCTCCGGGACGACGCCCTTGCCCTTGTACGTCGTCACGATCGGCGCGCCGAGGCGCTCCGCGACGGCGACCAGTTCGTCGGTCGCGCCGGCCGCGCGGACGCCGCCGCCCGCCAGGACCACGGGATCGGCCGCGTCGGCCAGCAGGTCCCGGGCTTCCGCGACCGCGTCCGCCGGGACGCCGGCGGCGTACTCGGTGTCGAACTCGGGCGGGTCGGCGAGCGCGGCGTCCGCGGCGAGGAAGCTCTTCGGAATCCCGACCCGGACGGGCCCTTTCGGCGGCGTGCGAGCGACCGCGATGGCCCGCTCGACCTCGGCCACCGTCGCCTCCGGCGTCTCGACCAGCACGTTCTCCTTCACGACGTTGTCGTAGGTGTCGGGCGGCGTCTCGTGGATGGCGTCGCCGCCGCGGAGGTCGGGGTCGGTCTCGATGGCGAAGTGGACCAGCGGGACGCAGTCGTTGAGCGCGTTCTTCAGCCCGTTCATCGCGTTCATGTCGCCGGGCCCGGGGACCACCACCGTCGCCGCCATCCGGTCGCCGGTGGAGGCGTACCCCCACGCCTGGTGGGTCACCGCGGTCTCGTGGCGGGCCACGACGAACCGGATGTCGTCGCGCTCCCCGATGGTCTCGTTCAGCGGGAGCGACTGCTTTCCCGGAATCCCGAAGACGGTGTCTACGTCGTTGTCGACGAGGCTGTCGATCACGGCCTGATTGACGGTCACGCTCCCAACTCCGACCCGGGGTCACTTAAACGTTCGACGACCGGGCGACCGCGTTGGCGTTCGACAACCTCAAACACGTATATATTTGACTACTGCCCTTTCGCGCCCGCTCACTGCCGTACAAGTGTGAGTAAGGTGACTACCGTGCGTTTGAAGGAAACGAACGATCAGGGCCACTCACGAGAGCTCCGCGTTGACCTCGATCACGTTGGCCGTGCGGAGTAGCTCGTCCTTCAGTTCGGTCTCGATCTTGTCGTCGGTGATGCGGCGCGCCGGGCCGGAGATGCTGATGCCGCCGAGGACGCCGCCCTCGTCGTCGCGGAGCGGCGCCCCGATGCAGCGCACGCCCCGGACGCGCTCCTCGTCGTCGACGGCGTAGCCCCGCTCGCGGACCTCCTCGAGCCGACGCCGGAGCGTTTCGGGATCGGTGACGGTGTTCTCGGTCCGCCGGGGGAGCCCCGACTTGTCGACGATCTCCTCGACCCGGCGCTCGGGTAGGTGGGCCATCATCGCGAGGCCGACCGAGATGCAGTGGGGGTCGACGTACCGCCCGACGGGCGACGTCGTCTTGATCGCGTTCTCGCCCTCGACGCGGTGGACGACGACGGCCTTCGCCCCCTCGAGGAGCGCGAACTGCGTGCGCTCGCCCGTCATGTCCGCGAGCTTCTCCAGTTCGCTCGCGACCAGGTCGTAGATCTCGATGCGCTCCTTCACGCGCTCGGCCAGGCTGATCGGGCGGAGTCCGAGCTGGTACCCCTCGTCGGACTGGGTCACCAGTCCCTCGCGGGACAGGGTGGCCAGGTGGGTGTGGACCGTCCCCTTGGTTATCCCCAGTTCCTCGGCGAGCTCCGTGATCCCCATCGTCCCCTCCCGTTCGATCGCGCCGATGATCTCGCAGGTGCGCTCGACCGCCTGGATCGACCGCGGGGGTTCGTCGCGTTCCATAGGTCGTGTTGGCGCTCGGCCGGGTAAAAACGTTTTGCTGTGTCAAACGCAAGTGCAGCGAATCCCGCGGGGAACGGGCTCCATTTACTCGGACTTTCCCGTGCGAACTACCCGGACAGCCGGTCTCATGTCCGCGAATCCTTGCCGAGCATCCCGTTTGAGTGTGCAAAACAGATGGTCCGGTCGGATACGTGGAACCGGGTTGCCCGGTCCTCACAGCTCCCGACGCCGATAGCGGTACGCCGGAATCAGGAAGGGGAACAGCAGTGTCCCGACGAGGTGGAGGCCGGTGTCGGGTCGCCAGTTAGGACTGACCGAATCGAGGCCGCGGGCGTCCAGATGCATTGCGACGGGCGCGAGCAGGCACCCGACGACCATGAGAGCGAGCGACGACCGGATCACCTCGACGACGAGGTGGACGGATCCGAGGTACAGGCCGTAGTGCCACCGGCCCCAGTGGTCCGACTCGCCGTCGTACTCGGGCACGGCGGCCTCCGAGCCCCCGCCGTAGGCGAGGGCGATCCCCCAGTCGGGCGTTCTCCGCCGCCTCGCCTCGAGTCCTTTCCTTGAAGGACATACCCTATCAATGAGGCGCGACTGCGATATTCGTTCCGGTGTATCGTTCGGCGTCCCGGCCCGTCTCCCTCCCCGACTCATCCGTTTTCAATCACCAAGCGGTGACGCCGGACGTGGGCGCGACACTATCTCGTTACCTGCTGCTTCTCGACTATCGTTACAGTTCTAGACTTGTAATGGAAAGGTGCGTTAACAACTCATTAACCAAGCCGAACGCGGCGTAAGGTCGCATGTCTGCGAGCCGAATCACGCGAGAGAGCCGTCAGAGGACGACGCCCCGACCTCAGTACGACCGGGGCAGCCCGAGCACGTCTCGCTCACGTAGTTGAGCGCGAGCTGCTGGGTGATCGGGACCAGCCGGGTCAGCCGCGCCTCGCGGAAGTACCGCTCGCGTCGTACTCGGTGGCGACTCCGAAACCGCCGTGGGTCTGGACCGCGGCGTCCGCGGCCTCGAAGCACGCCTCCGCGGCGAGATACTTCGACATGTTGGCGCGCGCCGACGTCGGCGCTCTCCCCGTCTGTCTCGTCGGCGGCGTATGTCATCTGCTTAGCGGCCTGGACGCGGGCGTGAGCCTCCGCGATGGGATGTTGTATGGACTGGTTGGCGTCGATTGCCCGGCCGACCTTCACCGGGTCGCCGCCCTCCGTCTGGAGGATGAGGTCCAGTTCCTTCTTCTCCTTCGCGGGACCGGTCTCGCCGTACCCCTTGATGCTGGCGTAGATTATGCCCTCGTTGAACTCCCGGACGCCGTCGTAGCCGATGCCGAGCTTGTCGGTGACGCCGTAGCCGAAGTTCTCGACGAACACGTCTGCGTCGGCGAGCAGGTCGCGGGTCGCCTCCCGGCCGGCGTCGGTCTTCAGGTCGACGGTCACCGACTTCTTGTTCCGGTTGTTCGCCATGAAGTAGCCCGACTTGCCCGCCGGTCCGTGGCCCTGGTCACGGGCCGAACCGCCGGCACCCGGGCGCTCTATCTTGACGACGTCCGCCCCGAGGTCGGCGAGCAGCGCCCCGCAGAAGGGGCCGGCTCGGTGGACGGTCATCTCGACGACGGTCAGGTCCGACAGCGGTCCCTGTGACGACATATCCTACCAGACCCGGGGCAGGGACAAAAAATTTGGAAGCGGTTCCGGGCTCGAACCTCGACCGTCGACTATCCCTCGTTGAACTCGTCGACGAGCTCCCGGCGCTCGTCGGTGGCGAACTGCTCCCACCAGAGGTCGGCCTCGTACGCCCGCGCGGTCTCGATGTCGGGGGCGTTCGCGGCTTGGTTGATGGCCTTCTTGGAGTTCTTGACCGCCTGGCGGCCGGTGTCCTGGATGGAGTCGACGATTCCGTCGACCGTCTCGTCGAGCTCTTCGGGGGCGACCGCGTGGTTGACCAGGCCGATGCGCTCGGCCTCGTCGGCGCCGATGAAGTCCGCCGTCAGGGCGAGCTCCTTGGCCTTGGCCTCGCCGACGAGCTGGATCGCCCGGTAGTTCGACCCGCCGGTCGGGATCTGGCCGATGTTGCAGGTCGGGACGCCGAACTGCGACTCCTCGGTCGCGACCCGCATGTCGCAGTACATCGCGAGGATCATCCCGCCGCCCGCGCAGTAGCCGTCGATCTTCGCGATGACGGGCGCGTGGAGGTCGAGCGGCGCGCGGTAGATGTCGTAGAAGAGGTCCTGGCGGTCCTTCTGGCGCGGGTCGTGCTCCTCGACCGTGCCGGCGTACTGCTCGATGTCCGCCCCGGCGGAGAACGCGTCCTCGCCCTCGCCGGTGACGACCACGGCGTCGACGTCCCGGTCGAGCTGGAGCTCGGCGAACGCCCGCTGGAGGTCGAGCATCACCTCGGTGTTCAGCGCGTTGTACTTCTCGGGCCGGTGGAACTCGACGGTGGCGACGCCCTCGTCCACGTCCACCGTGATGCTCTCGTAGGCGCTGTAGAAGCCCATACACCGAACCGATACACAAGCTGCCGAGAAAGAACTTTGGGTGACATTCACAGCCGACGTCGCTATCGCCGGCGTCGTCGGTCGCTCCGACCGCGGGCGTCGCAACCCCGAGGCCGACGCGGTCCGCCTCGCAGAGAACTTATCACGGAGTCGGACCCGCAGTGAGTATGGCACCCATCGCCCCGGAGACGCTCCGCGAGGAGACGAAGGTCCTCGCGTTCGACCTCCGGGACACGCTGCTCGACCGCGAATCGACGCTCGTCCCGTCGCTCGCCGACCTGCTCGACGTCCACGGCAGCGACTACGACGCCGACGTGCTACTCCGGCGCTATCTGGCGATGCATTTCCGGGACTCGATAATCGACTCGCTGGTTCCGGGCCCGCACACACCGTTCACGGAGATCAGCCGCCGGGCGCTGGCGTACCGACTCGAACAGTTCGGCCTCGACGTCGCGACCAGTCAGGTCGCCCACGGCAAGATCCGCGAGCGGGCGGCGAGCGGCGACCCCGTCCCGCCGGACTGGACCGTCACTGAGCCGGGCGAGCCCGAGACCGACGCCGCGGCGTTCGAGGACGGCTCCGGCGCGCTGCTGCCGCTGGGCGGGACTGCGTCGGGGTACGAGGGGTTCGGGCTGGCGGTCGTCGCCGAACTGTTCGCGGACAGACTGAATACCAGAGGAGCAGCGAGCCGATGCCGGTGAGCACCGTCGCGGCGAGCAGCGACCCGGCGCCGAGCGCCACGACCCACTCGGGGACCCGGGCGAGCTGCTTCTCCGCCTCCTCCGGTTCGTGCTGGTCCGACCGGTCCTCGACGGCCTCCCGGTCGGCCTCGGGCGTGCTCTCGGCCGTCGCGGTCTCTGCTGTGCTCTCCTCGGCCGCCGTTGCGTCGCCCGCTGGCGCATCCAGGTCGGTCTCGCCTCCCGCCGCATCGGTGACCTCGCTCTCATCCGCCCCTGTCCGGTAGCGGTCCGAGGCGTCCTCGTCGCTCGTGGCGACGGCTCCGTCATTCGTCCGGAATCGCCCCGGCCTCTCTGAGCGACTCGATAGCCTCGTCGTCGTAGCCCAGCTCCCGGAGGGTGGGGACGGTGTCCTCGCCGAGCAGTGGGGGCGCCTTGTCGAACCCCGACTCGGCGTTCGCGAAGTTGAGTGGGTGTTCGACGACCGGAATTTCGCCCGCCGCGGGGTGTTCGGCCGACGACACGACGTCCCGGGCGTCGACCTGCTCGTTGTGGAGCGCCTCGTCGACGTTGTACACCGGTCCGACCGGGAGCCCCCGCTCCTCGGCGAGCAGTTCGACCCACTCGTCGGTCTCGCGCTCCCGGAAGGTCTCGGAGAGTTCTTCCTCGAGTTCGTCCATGTGCTCTACCCGGTCGGCGTTCGACGCGAACCGCGGGTCGTCGACCAGGTCCGGTCGGTCGACGGCCTCGCAGAGCTCGGACCAGAGCTTCTGGTTGGCCGCGGCGACGCTGAGGTGGCCGTCGGCAGTGGGGTACACCTGGTAGGGGGCGAGCACGGGGTCCTTCGTCCCCATCCGGGTCGGCTCCTCGCCGACGAACGCCTTGCCCGCCTGTTTCGTGAGCCACGGCAGTGCGGCGTCGAGCATCCCGAGCTCGACGCGCTCACCCTCGCCGGTCCGCTCGCGCCGGTATAGCGCGCCCATGATGCCGAACGCGGCCCACATCGCGGTGATGAGGTCGGTCTGGGGCAGTCCGACCTTGACCGGGTCGCCGTTCTCGGGGCCGGTCACGCTCATGATGCCGCTGGTCCCCTGGACGAGCAGGTCGTAGCCGGGTCGGTCGCTCCACGGGCCAGAGTCGCCGAACGCCGAGATGGAGCAGTAGACGAGTTCGTCGTTGATCTCCCGGAGGTCGTCGTAGCCGACGCCGAGCCGGTCGGCGGTCCCCGGCCGGTAGTTCTCGACGAACACGTCGGCCTTCTCGACCAGGTCGTAGAGCAGTTCCAGCCCCTCCTCGGTCTTGAGGTCGATCTCGACGCTCTTCTTGTCGTAGTTGACCGTCCAGAAGTACGGCGACTCGCCGCGGTCGCTGGCGGTCCTCCCCGGTCCGTCGTAGCCGTCGACGTCGACGAACGGCGGTCCCGAGTGGCGACTGTCGTCGCCGACCTCCGGGCGCTCGACCTTGATGACCTCCGCGCCCTGGTTCGCGAGCATGAGCGAGCAGAATCCGCCGGTGACGAACGTCGAGAGGTCGAGGACCCGCACGCCGTCGAGGATGCCCGACCCGCCGTCGTCCGTGCCATCGGTTGACTGTGACATGACTGTGGAAAGACCGACCGGTCGGATAAGATTTTGCATCGCTACCGACGCATCACCGGATGATTCCAAAACCTGGGGATGAATATAACTGTTACGCTGTCGCGCAATTGAACGGAGGATCACACGGAACAGGGCCTACAAGATCGTCATCCACTTTTTCATCACGATATGGTTCGTCACCTTCGTCGCACGCAAGGTGACGCTGGAGTCCGTCGGCGATGCGGGTTTCCATGTAGACGCGTTCTGGGGCCCGAATAATTCGGTAAAAGCAGCTGCCCCGGCTAGATGTCGAACACGTCGAGGCCGGTCCGCTCGTCGAGCTGGTGGGTCAGCGGTGTCTCGCCGAGCGTCACGATGATCTCGAAGGTGCCCGAGACCCGCGCGCCCGAGCAGTGGCCGCCCAGCGACTCGAAGGAGTCGTCGGCCACCTGGATGTGGGTGTGGATTTTGTCCGGGCCGATGTTGCCGAGGAAGCTCGTGACCTCGAACTGGCCGGTGAACTCCTCCTCGTTGTACTCCTGGTCCTCGGTATCGTAGTGGCCCAGCGTAACCCGGTCGACCGCGCCGATGGCGGTCAGGAAACCGTTCTCGATGTCGTACTCCTCGCGCAAATCGTCGAGCGTGTCGAGGACCTCCTCGCCGGGGTCGAGTCGAACGACGATTCGGTCGCCTTCGCGTACGTGATTCATGTTCCGTTCACCTCGACGGCCACAGCCCACTTTGTTTTTCCCCTTATGCAACCTTTTGACTGTGTGGTTCAGTTGGGTGACTACTGGACTGCATTTAAACAGATATAATTACCGCTATAATTTCAGTTGAATATTATCATATCTGATTGTACCCGTGTCGATTGCTTCCGTTCGTCAAGGTGGGTGGACGGCAGAATCTGCTACCCGCATTGCCACTGTAGCACCGCAACCTCTACCCGTTCCATCCCGTTCTCGATAATCGAACAGCAGAATCGAGAGCTTGTTTCTGAAGTACCGTAACAGCACTAATTTTGTTATAGAAGGCGACCCTGACACTGAGTAAGTCCCCTACGGTGTTTCGGTATCGAGAACGAGATCTCTGATATTTCCAGTTGGATGGCGGCGCTGTCGTACGACACAGAGTCGTATTCGGCCCACTATCTTATTTTCCTATATATTAATATGAAAACAAACGCGGAACGCTTATGGGAATGAATATCATGGAAGCACATATGAACAGGCGAACGGGCGCAGGAAACACGGTCCAGTCGGTCGAGACGGCGTTCTCGATTATCGAACTGCTCCGGCAGAACGGCGGTGCGGGAGTCACGGAGATCGCCGACGAACTCGATATGTCCAAGGGGGCTATCCACCGATACCTGGTAAGCCTCTGCGAGCAGGGGAGCGTAGTGAAGGAGGACGGCATCTACCGGCTCGGACTGCGGTTTCTGGATCTCGGCCAGTACGTCCAGTATCGTCACGAAGCCAGCGAGATTACTGAGCCGAAGGTCGAACAGCTCGCCGAGATGACGGGCGAACGCGCGCAGTTCATCGTCGAAGAACGGGGCAAGGGCGTCTATCTCCATCTCTCTGAAGGCGAAAACGCGGTGTCGACCGGCGCCTACGTCGGGAAGGTGATCAACCTGACTACGGCCGCGTCCGGGAAAGCTATCCTCGCGCACCTCCCCAACGAGGAGGTTGAGGAGATCCTTGACCACCACGGGTTCCGGAAGCGCACGTCCCGAACTATCGTCAACCGGGATCGGCTGTTCGAGGAACTAGAAACTGTACGAGACCAGGGATACGCGATCAACCTTGGCGAGCACGTCTCGAGACTGGGGGGCATCGCGGTGCCGGTCTTCGGTCCGGACGACGACGTACTCGGGTCGCTCAGCATCGGCGGTCCCGTGAACCGCATCGAGCAACGCATCGAGAACGAGGAGATACCTGCGCAACTCAACGGCATCGCGAACGAGATTGAACTCAAACTGGCGTACGACTGATGACAGTTGCGACTGTTCCTGTTCATCGGCGAGACGACGAATACGACGAGGGGGCGACGAACGGCCAGTGTTCGGCCGACCGTCCTGGAACTGTCGCCGTTGGCGTCCTCCGCAAAGCAGATTGTCTCTGCCCGCGATACCACGTGCAGTGACACCACGGAAACCGGACCAGGAACTGCTTCTGCGGGGCCACACCGGTCGCGTCTTTCTCCTCGTCACGCTGGCGTATCTGGCGATCAAGACCGGACAACGTCTTCTCCCGCCCCTGCTCCCGTTTATTGTCGACGACTTCGGAATCACGTCATTCGTTGCGGGCATCGCGCTGTCGGTCATGGCGGTCGTCCGTGCAGTTCTCCAGTTCCCGAGCGGACGATTTTCCGACGGACTGTCGCGGGCTACGATTCTGTTCGTCGCGTTCAGTCTCGGCATCTTGGGGTTCACGCTCCTCGTCGCGACACCGACCTACCCCGTCTTCCTCGCGTCCGTCTGTGTCCTGGGGAGCGCGATTGGACTGTTCGACCCCGCCGCGAGGGCGCTCATCTCGGACCTGTTCCACGAGAAGCGCGGACGGGCGTTCGGACTACACACGCTCGCCGGTGACTTGGCCGGAATCGTGGCTGCCGGTATGGCCGTCGCTCTGACGGCCAGGACCTGGCGAACTGCGTTCGTTCCCTCGATCGGTGTGCTCATCCCTGCCTTATTCGTCTTCAAACTCTGGAGTCGGGAAGCGGTCGTGTTCGAGTGGATTACGATGGACGTCAGGGAGACGGTCAGTCGTCTGTCACGCGTCTCTCGCCTCCGCTGGGCGCTTCTAGCGTACTCGTTCACCGTCTTCGCAAGTATCGGCGTTACGAGTTTCCTCCCGACCTTTCTGGTGTCCGTCCACGACTTTCCCGTCGATGTCGCGGGTGGGGCGTTCGCCCTCCTCTACGGCGTCGGCATCGTCGTCAAGCCGATCTCCGGGTGGCTCTCGGATTGCGTGCCCCGGTTGGCTATCGTCGGTGGTGGAACGCTTCTAGCGAGTATCAGCCTGCTGTCGCTCGTTCTAGCGCCGAGTTTCGCGACTGCTATCGCCGCCGTCGTCTGTTACGCCGTCGGGCAGCGAGCGTTTCCGCCACCGTTCAATGCGTACCTCATGGACCGGTTCCCCGACGACAGCATGGGCGGAGATTTGGGTGCGATGCGCACCGTCTATCTGGGCTTCGGTAGTCTCGGGCCCGCCTACGTCGGTTTCGTGGCGGACAACTTCGGCTACGACGTCGCGTTCGCGAGCATCGTCTTCTTCTTCCTGGGCGCCGCTACGATCACGCTCTGGTTGATTCCATCTCGGTAGTTGACTCGCCGCGACGACCGGTGCGCGAGTCGGGGATAAATATATTGCGGAGCCCACAGTACCTAACGGTATGTCCGTTCGCCGCAGCGAGCTGACCACCCCAGCCAGCGATATCAACATGTTGGAAAAGGCCTCGAACAGTCCGGCCGACGAGGTGATGATAGACCTGGAGGACTCGGTGGCCCACGACGAGAAGGTGGATTCGCGGTCCAACGTGATCGACGCGGTTGAGCAGTTCGATTGGGAGGGAAAGCTGATCTCGCTCCGAATGAACGGCCTCGACACGCCGTACGCATACGGAGACGTGATTACCGTCGTGGAGGCAGTAGGTGAACACATCGATACGATCGTCCTTCCAAAAGCCAGGCAGTCGGAGGACATCTACATGCTGGACAAACTTCTCACCCAGATTGAGGAGAACAACGCAATCGAGGATGGTCTGGGAATCGAGGTACTGATAGAGGTGACCGAGGCGGTCCAGAACGTCGACGAGATCGCTGCCGCCAGCGACCGACTCGAATCGCTCATCTTCGGGCCCGGAGACTACTCGGTCTCGCTCGCTATCCCGCACCCCGGCAGCGACTACAGTGAGGAGACCTACCCGGGGGACAAGTGGCACCACGTTCGGACCGCCATCGTGAACGCCGCGCGCACGAACGGACTCGACGCAATCGACGGACCGTTCGCCGACTTCTCCGACCCTGAGGCGTACCGTCGACAGTGTTCGTGGTCCAGGCAACTCGGTTTCGTCGGCAAGTGGGCGATCCATCCCAGCCAGATAGGGATCGCCAACGAGGTCTACACGCCGAGCGAGGAGGAGCTCACGTACGCACAGAAGGTCAAGCAGGCGATGGATCGTGCCGAGGAAGAGGGACGAGGCGCGGCTCGGGTCGACGGGAGCATGGTCGACATCGCGAACCGGAAGTACGCCGAAGAGATCCTCGAACGGGGAGAAGAACTCGGACTCGGCGACTGATCGCCGGACACCGGGCGGACTCGACGAGAGCGCGCCGATGACGGTCGTGCCCCTCCGGACCCGCACGAACAACGGACAGCCGACACACCGACCGTGGAAGGAGAAACGATAGACGCCGAACGCCGGGAACGACTGTTCGCCGGGTACACCGGCCAGATGTCGACTATCCTCGGGATTGGGTGGGCGACGACGCAGCTCGGCCGGCAGGTGCTCCCGCCGCTACTCCCGACGATCACGCAACGACTGGCAATCACGCCCTCGGAGGCCGGACTCGCACTGACGCTCATGTGGGGAGCGTACGCGCTGGTGCACTATCCCGGCGGTCGGTACTCCGACGAACTGACGCGAAAGACCGTTCTGATGGCCGGACTCGGGGTGATGGTCGTCGGTTTCGCCGTCCTGCTGACCGTGTTCTCGTACGCCCCCTTCCTCGTGGGCGTCACGTTAGTCGGCATCGGTGCCGGACTCTACTTCGTACCGATGCGGGCCCTGCTGGCCGACCTCTTCGTCGAGCAACGGGGGAGGGCGTTGGGAATCAATCTCGCTGCCGGGATGGCCGGCAGCGTGCTGGCAGCGGGACTCGCTATCGTCGCGCTCCGCGTTGCAACCTGGAAGGCCGCGTTCGCTCCGATTCTCGTCACCATGGTCGTCGTCGCTGTTTCGTTGCAGCGCCGGTGTCGAGAATCCTACTCGCTCTCGTGGGTCGATCTCGAACTTCGGGAATCCGTCAGGCGGGTATTCGGGTCGTGGCGGATCCGCCAGTTCGTCATCGCGTACTCGCTGTGGGCGTTCACGTTCCAGGCAATCATCAACTTCCTGCCTACGTTCCTGCAGGCGAACGGCTTCTCGTCGGGCCTCGCGACGATGGGATTCGCACTGTTCTTCGTCGCGGCCACGGTGGTCATGCCGCTCGCCGGGAATCTCGGTGACGACATCGGTCACGTCCCCGTCGCTGTCGGGGGAATCCTGCTTGGCGTCGTCGGACTGATCGGGATGCTCCTCGCGCCGACCGTGCCGACGATACTGCTCTCGATTGTCGTCTTCTCGGCGGGGCTGATGGCCTATCCGCCGGTCATGCAGGCCCATCTTATGGACGTTTTCCCGACCGGAGACGTCGGCGGCGATTTCGGCGTCTTCAAAACCGTCTACACCGCAATCGGTAGCCTCGGTCCGACGTACGCAGGCGTAGTCGCCGAGCGAACCGGGTTCGCGGTCGCTTTCGGCAGCACCGCGGGCTTTCTCCTGCTCGGCGCGGGATTCACGATAGTGGTGTTGAACAAAGGCGGCTGAACTTCCGGTTCGACGGCCGCTGACCTTCGTCAGGGGCTTCCGGAACCCCTCCGAGAGGATGCTATCGGCTATCCAACCATAGAATTATTACTCCGGCGAAAGACGTGTGAGTGTAGATTGCTATGGAAATCACGAAGCTAGAAACGCATCTCGTCGGAAACGAGACGGATCACGCTGTCGACCGCTGGCTGTTCGTGCGAATCCACACCGACGAGGGTATCGTCGGAACCGGCGAAGCGGGCGCCTGGGGCTACCTCGAGCCGTGCGAACGAGCGATGGAGACGTTCGGACGGTATCTCGTCGGCAAAGACCCGCTACGGCGAGACCACCACTGGCAGTACCTCTACCGGAACGCTCACTTCCGGGGGGCGGTCCTCATGGGCGCTCTCAGCGCCATCGACGTCGCGCTGTGGGACATCGCCGGGAAGCACTTCGGCGTCCCCGTCTACCAGTTGCTCGGCGGGCAGTGCCGGGACACGGCCCGCGCGTACGTCCACGCTTTCGGCGAGACCACCGAGGAACTCGCCGCGGAGTGTCGAGCGGCGAAGGAAGCGGGATTCACAGCCGTCGGCCATCTGTCGCCCCTGCTCGACGAACCCCGAGAGGAACCGTACTTCGAGACCCACGCGGGGATGATCACTGATGCCGTCGACAGGGTTCGGACGTATCGAGAGGCCGTGGGGAACGACGTGGACCTCTGCATCGAGATCCATCGGCGACTCGATCCCGAGCAGGCGATTCCGCTGGCGAAGGAGATCGCGCAGTTCCACCCGTTCTTCTACGAGGACCCGGTGCGGCCCGACAACTTCGACGCGATGGCGAAGGTGGCGGACGACATCGACGTCCCGATCGCGACCGGGGAGCGACTGCACACCCCTTACGAGTTCAACATGCTGCTCCGGCGGGATGCGGTCCAGTTCGTCCGTCCGAATCTCGGTCTGGCCGGCGGATTCAGTCAGGTGAAGAAAATCGCGGGACTCGCCGAAGCCAATCACGTCGACGTCGTCCCGCACAATCCGCTCAGTCCCGTCAGCACCGCGGCCGGTCTCCAGTTGGCTGCGTCGATCCCCAACTTCGGTCTCCAGGAGTTCCCCTTCCGACCGAGCAAGGGCGAGGCCCCCGGGGAGCACCTGATAGAGAGCTCCCTGGAGTGGGAAGACGGGTATCTCCGGATTCCGGACGAGCCCGGACTGGGTATCACGGTGGACGAGGAGGCGCTGACCGAACACGGACACGAACCGCGGGAGCTGGTTACGCGACTTCACGAGGACGGCTCCGTCGTCGATCAGTGACCTCCCGAGCGACATCCAGGACAGCCCCTGCTCGCGCCCGACTCGAGCATGGGCGCGGTCGGAGTCGACGTGTCGGTGCGACAGAATCAGTTCCGTGGGGAGACGCGTCGAGAGACGGCTGTCGGTCGTCGCACTGGCAATCGAGCACCGACCTCCCGGCTTGATCGTAACCATGTTCCCGAACACGACGGAGATACGTGCCGCCATCCGACGATGGTGGGGTCTCGTCTACGACGACCGTACACCCGTTCTGGCGACAGTCGCGATCGGCTGGCTCATCATCCTCGGAATGCGGTTCGTCGTGCCGGCGATACTCCCGGACGTCAAGGGGGACCTCCAGATCGGAAACACGATGGCGGGGATCGCCGTCTCCCTTCTCTGGGTCACGTACGCGCTCATGCAGTTCCCCTCGGGGATCTTCATCGACCGAATCGGAGAGCGGTCGGTCATAATCGGGAGCCTGGTGGTGAGCGGGCTCGGAATCGTTCTCTTCTCGGTCACGCCGGACGTCGCCGCGTTCCTCGCCGCCTGCGCCCTCTTCGGACTCGGTACGGGGTTGTTCGGGACGCCGCGGGTGACGATAATCTCCCGAACGTACCCGGAGAACGACGGGACCGCCCTCGGCCTGACGTTTGCAGCGGGCAGTGTGGGTGCAGCGCTGTTTCCGATAGCCGCGGCCGCCATCAGTCTTCGCATCGGCTGGCGGGCGAGCTTTGCGGTCGTGCTTCCGCTCTTCGCTCTCGTCATGGTCGGTGTGCTGTACGTCGTTCCGGAGGGGTCGGACGAGAGCGCAGTCGACGAGCTGTCCTTCCACACAGTCAGACGGATGAAGACTGCACTGGTCCGGCGTCCGGTCCTGCTGGCCGGCGGCGGGATGACGATCGTCGTGTTCAGTTTCCAGGGGCTCACCGCCTTCCTCCCGATCTACCTCATCACCGAGAAGGGGCTCGCGCAGAGCACCGCGGGGCTGTTGTACGGCCTCTTCTTCGCTACCGGCGCTCTGATCCAACCGACGGCGGGGTACATCGCCGACAGGTACGGTGACCGGAATGCACTCGTTGCGATCACGTGTCTGTACACGCTGGGACTCCTCGCACTCCCCTTCGCGACTCGAATCGAATCGCTCGTCGCCCTGGCCGTCGTCCTCGGGACGCGTTCGGGAATCGGCCCGATAAACAACGGGTACCTGGTGTCTGTCATCCCCGACGATATTCGGGGTGCAGGGTACGGCCTCCTCCGCACGACGTACATGACCGTCGCCTCGACGGGGTCGATCGCCGTCGGAGCGCTCTCGGACGCCGGATGGTTCGACGCCGCCTTCCTGTTCCTCGGAACGCTGACGGCCGTCGCAACCGTTCTCTACGTGGTTCTTCCGAGCAGAGCCACCGCCTGAAAAGATGGTCGTAATGGGTGGCTCCGATCACCGACCGCAGAGCGGTTCAGTCGCCACCGGCGATGGCCTCGTCGCGCCGGAGGATGTTCCGGTATCGCTCGACTATCGCCGTGTCGAGGAACACCCCGTCGATTACAATCGAGTCGGTCTCGACCGCCTCGTACTCGTCGAGCAATTGTCTGGCCCGTTCGACGAGGTCCTCGTCCGGCGTATACTCCTCGTTGATGATGTCGATCTGACCCGGGTGGATCGCCGCCTGCCCGACGTACCCTAGCTCGTAGAACTCCCTCGCCATCTCTCGCTGGCCCTCGTCGTCGTCGATGTCGGTGTGGACAGTCCCAGTCGGTTGGAGGCCGCCGATGGAGGCGTACCCCGTGACGAGGTGGCTCAGGAACTCCCGCACTCGAGTCGGCGTCCCCGGAGCGCCGATCGTCCGGCAGTAGTCGCCGATACCGAACGACATCGCGGTCACCTGCGGGATGTCCCGACAGGTAGTGGCGATCTCCGCCCCTGAGTAGATTCCCTCGGGACTTTCCATCGTGACGATGAACTCCGGAAGGTCGTCGGTGAGTTGGTTCGCCGCCTCGACGACGGTGATCACTTCCTGGGGCGATTCGATCATCGGCAGCTTGATCGTGTGGACCCCGGCCTCGATCGCGGCCTCGAGGTCCGCCAGCCAGTACGGCGTCGCCAGACCGTTGATCCGGACGCAGATCTCCTTCTCGCCGAAATCCACGTCCGACATCACCGTCCGGGCGTTCTCGCGTGCTTCCTCCTTCCGCGACCGGGGGACCGCGTCCTCGAAGTCGAAGATCAGTGCGTCCGCGTTCGTTCCGGCCGCCTTCTCCAGCAACTCCAGCTTATCGCCCGGAGTGTAGAGAAACGAGCGTCTGATGCGTTGTACCATTCTTGGCCCACCTGTGGTCGTGTAACCGATATCAACTGAGATACCATTGGTAATAAATCTACTGTCGGCGTGGACTGCACTCACCGTACAGGCCCAAATTGGCCGTTTTCCGCTTCGAGGACGACTCGTTGGAAGGTGGAAAAAGAGGTCGAATTACCCCGGTCCGCGGACTCGCTGACAGTTCAGCCGTCTCCGGCGACGGCCTCGTAGCGCCGGAGGATGTTCCGGTATCGCTCGACGACTGCCGTGTCGAGGAACACCCCGTCGATTACAATCGAGTCGGTCTCGACCGCCTCGTACTCGTCGATCAGGTGCCTCGCCCGTTCGACGAGGTCGTCGCCCGGCGTGTACGCCTCGTTGACGATGTCGATCTGGTCCGGATGGATGGCTGCCTGCCCGACGTACCCCAGTTCGTAGAACTGCTCCGCGCTCGCTCGCTGTCCATCGAGGTCGTCGATGTCGGAGTGGACGGCTCCGAGCGGCTGGAGGTCGCCGATCGAGGCGTAGGCGGTGACGAGATGACTCAGGAAATCCCGCACGCTGTCCGGGGTGACTCCCGGAGCGCCAATCGTTCGGCAGTAGTCACCGAGGCCGAACGAGAGCATGGTCACCTGCGGAACGTCCCGGCAGGTAGTGGCGATGTCCTTGCCCGAGAGAATCCCGTCGGGCGTCTCCATCACGACGCAGAACTCCGGAAGGTCGTCGGTGAGTTGGTTCGCCGCCTCGACGGCAGTGACCACTTCCTGGGGCGATTCGATCATCGGCAGCTTGATCGTGTGGACCCCGGCCTCGATCGCGGCCTCGAGGTCCGCCAGCCAGTACGGCGTCGCCAGACCGTTGATCCGGACGCAGATCTCCTTCTCGCCGAAGTCGACCTCCGACAGGACAGTTTGGACGTTCTCGCGTGCTTCCTCCTTCCGCGACCGGGGGACCGCGTCCTCGAAGTCGAAGATCAGTGCGTCCGCGTTCGTTCCGGCCGCCTTCTCCAGCAACTCCGGCTTATCACCCGGGGTGAACAGGAACGAGCGTCTGATGCGTTGTACCATTATTGACGTCCCCTAACAGTGCGAATTGTTCACTAGCAGGGCAATAAAGCTAGGGTCACGACAACCCTGAAGGGTCGTGACGGTCGCGCTGCGGGCGTTTCGTCGGCGAAATAGGAATCGAGCTACTGCGGTGGTTTCAAGGGCGGAAGCCGACGGGACGTTCGACGGAGGAAGGGGCCTGCCTCCAGATAGCGGACACGGAGTCCGCTCACTGGGACTTCAGCTCGGGGTTGATCTCCTCCTCGTAGGCCCGCCCGACGAAGAACACGGAGACGGTCACGGCCGCGATACCGATCGCCGGGGGAAGCACCCACCACCAGGCGCTCCGCATCGCGCCGGCCTCGAACGACGCGCGCAGCATCCGGCCCCAGCTCGTCTTGGTCGGGTCGCCGAAGCCGAGGAACGCGAGTCCGGCAGCGGCAGTAATCGCCCACGCCGTGCTGTACGCACTGTAGAGCAGACCGATGGGAAGGACGTTCGGAGCGACGTGGAGGAACATCGTCCGCAGGTTCCCCGCGCCGCTCGCTCGCGCAGACTTCACGAAGGTCCGCTCCTTGACGCTCAGGACCTCCGACCGGACGACCCGTGCGGTGAGCTTCCACAGCAGCGCCAGGATGATGACCGCGATAATCCAGATGTTCGGCTCGACGAAGGTGAGCAGGAGCAGCTCGATGGGGAGCGCCGGCACGGCGAACGTCAGGTCGGTCAACCGCATCAGCACCTGGTCGACGTATCCCCCGTAGTAGCCCGCCGTCAGTCCGACGAGGAAGCCCAGCATCCCCGAGAGGAATCCCCCCACGAAGCCGGCGATCAACGTCGGTCGCGCCCCCGCCAGGAACTGACTGAAAATATCCTTGCCGTACTGGGTCGTCCCCATCGGCGCCGCCTGCGTCGGCGCGGAGAGGCGCAACAGGGATCCGTCGGAACCGGTGATGAAGTCCTCGATGGGATGGTGTGGTGCGAGATACGGGCCGAAGAATCCGAGGAAGATGAACACGGCCAGCACGACGGTCCCGATCAGCGCGCTGTAGTCCTGGGAGATGATGCTCCAGTGCCATCTGACCGACTCCGCCGCGTCGTCGGTCGCCCGCTGGACTCGCTCCCGGAGGGTCGGCGTGGTCGTGCTCATGCTGTCGCCTCCCCGACGCTGACGGTCGGATCGAGGTACCCGTAGAGGATGTCCGCCATGAGGTTCCCCAGAATGACCGCGACCGCCATGATGAACACCGCGGCCTGGACGGTGGTGTAGTCGGCTCGCTGTATCGCGAGCACGAGCTCGCGGCCGACTCCCGGCCAGGCGAACACGACTTCGAGGAGGACGAGGCCCTGGAAGATCATCCCCGTCCGGAGTGCGAAGTACGTCACGATGGGTAGCAGCGAGTTCCGGCCGGCGCGGTAGAGCTGCTCGGTGTCGCTCATCCCCTTCGCCTTGTGGAGCTTGAGGAACTCCGACCCCGTCTTCTCGACGACGCCGTTCCGCGCCAGGAGCAGGAAGTCGCCGCTGTAGTACAGCGCCGCCGCGGTGAACGGCAGGATGTAGTGCTGCAGGAAGTCCACCGAGAGGAACTTCTCCTGCCACGTGGTCGGTGACGCAGCGGGGCTACGCATCCCGAACACAGGGAGCAAGTCCAGCCCGTACGCGAATATCATGAGCAGGAATATCGCCGTGATGAAGATCGGGGTCGATCGGAAGACCGTGGTGATGACTATCGACCACTTCTCGAACAGGCCGCCACGGTTCCACCCCGCGTAGAACCCGGCGAGGGTGCTCACGATGGCCGTCGTGACCAGCGCCGGTAACAGGACGATCAGGGAGTTCATGATTCTCCCACCGAGCAGTTCCATGACCGGCTGCCCGGTCCGCAGCGAGACCCCGAACTGGAGCGTCAGCAGCGAGGTCAGATACTGGAAGTACTGGACGTGCAACGGCTCGTCGAGCCCGTACTGCGCCCGCAGCTCGGCCGCAGTCTGCGGGTCGATGTTTCCTGTTGCCAACAGCGTCGTGAGAGGATTCCCCGGAGCGAGTCGCAGTACGACGAAGATTATCGTAACTGCCGCGATTGTCAGTACGAACGCCGTCACTAGCCGTTTGAGAAGGAATCGGTGAAATTTACTCATGATGATTGGGGGTGGAAGTGAGGTTACGAGAAGTCCGGCTGACCCAGCTCTTCCCGGCCTTTGTGCGGATTCCGGACCCGTTCGACGAAGGCGTCCCACGCGTCACCGTCGGGGTACGCTCGGTTGTTGCCGGACGTCCCGTACCCTGCCCTGTCGAGGATCTGGTTCGCTCGCTGGGGGTTGAACTCGAACGACGGAGTCTCGTCGTTGTAGAACGGACTCTCCGGGAACACGGGGTTGTTGGCGTTCGCCTTCATCGCGTTCCCGCCGAGGACGCTGTCGATGAATCCCTGCACGTCGATACCGTGACCGAGGTACGCCCGCCGGAACTCCTTGTCCCGGATTATCGGCACCGTGAAGTCGGTCTGTCCGTGGAGCGGAGCGTAGTTCCGCGACACTCGAGACTGGACGTTGCCGCTTTGGGTCGCCTGCTGCATCTGGGCGGCGGTGAGCCGCTGGTTGATGGCGTCGATTTCGCCCTGCTGGAGCGCACCGATGGCCGAGTCGATGTTGCCCGTGTTGACCCAGACGAGGCGGTTTGCCCCGGGACCCTCCATGTACTGGTCGCCCAGATGCTGTTGGCGGAACTCGTCGTTCCACATCCAGTTGTTGTCGTGGCGGTCCATCGCGAGTCGGCTCCCCTGCTCCCAGTTGGCGAGCTTGAAGGGGCCCGTTCCGACGAGTCCCTCCTCCATACTACTCGGCTCGTGCTGCCCTGGATTCTCGATATCCTGCCAGATGTGTCGCGGGTAGATGACCGACCGGACCATCCCCACCGTGTTGAAGACCGCGTCCGGTTGGGTGAGGTTGAAGCGGACGACGCCGCCGCCGCTCTCGGACTCGATGGTCACGGGGTTGTCCTCGTTCAGACTCCGTGTGAACACGGACATCTGCGGGGAGTTGTGCTCGATGAACATCTCCGTCGAGAACTTGACGTCGCCCGGTCCGAACGACTCGCCGTCGTGCCACTGCACGCCGTCGCGAAGTTCGACCTCGACCGTAGTCTCGTCGATGAACTCGGCGGACGTGGCGAGCCCAGGGATCACCTCCATGTCCGGCGACACGTCGTACAGGCCGTCTATCGCGTACCGCATGCGCTTCTCACCCGCGCCACCGATACCCCACGCGATGTTCAGGTGGTTCACGGGCTGCCCGCCGCCTTTCACGTACGTTCTGTTGTCGGTCTTCGGCTGGACGTTCACGGCGGTCCAGGTGAACGAGTCCAGCGCGGCACCGTTGCCGGGCATGACGACGTGGCCCTCCCACGTGTTCGTGTTCACCACCGTCAGGATGTCCGGGAAGAACGGGACGGCCTGGTGGTGGTCGTTGGCCAACACCATCTGGAGTTCGTTGAGTGCCTGCTGTCGCTGTTCCGGATCCACGGTCGTCTGCTCCGCGTCGATCAGTTCGTCG
Organism: Halorussus rarus; assembly: GCF_003369835.1. Taxonomy (NCBI): domain Archaea; kingdom Methanobacteriati; phylum Methanobacteriota; class Halobacteria; order Halobacteriales; family Haladaptataceae; genus Halorussus; species Halorussus rarus. The sequence continues at coordinate 139,249 of NZ_QPMJ01000005.1, forward strand.
GCCTCCGGATTACAGTAGTTCGCGTAGTTCTGGACGAATCCGCACCGGCGACGCCCGAGTAGGGGGTCGGGGTCGACGCCCCGCTGCGGATCGGGCCCGTGCGTGAGGTAGGAGAACGGATATCCCGAACTGTTCTGATTCCACCCGTCGAGGAGCGCTTGTACCGTGCTGTCCTTGAGTTCTGACTGGAAACCCAACATATTGAGTCCCCGTTGGGCCTCGATAGCCCACTCTTGAAGCCACTCCGAGTCCTCCGAAGAGTACTCGATCGGAATCGGCTCGACGGTTTTCCCCGGTTCCGCGGTCATCTGGTACCGCTCGACCTGCTCCTGACGGTCGTCCTCCCAGTCGTTCCAGTAGTGCGTACTAATCTGTTCGGGAATCTCGCCCCGTGTCGTGGTTCCGCCACCTCCAGTCGTACCGCCGCCTCCCGTCGTCGTGGTTTCTTGCTGTTCACTCCCGCTGCAGCCGGCTAGTCCCCCGATCGCACCGACGCCGACTATCTGCAGCACCCTTCGCCTGTCGAGTCGTTGATCCTTGGCCATGGTCTTGTCCACCGTTTGTATCTGCGAACACCACCTGACCGGCATGGTAAGTGTTCACAGATGTACTACAAAGACATTCTATCCATTATAATATCTTGCGGTTATTTGCACTAATAAATGATGGATAATGAAGGTTTCATCTGCTCATTCGCTGGACGCACCGGGGTTTCCCTAGGTAATCGCTTTCCGGAGATGTTCTACTTACTTGATGCCAGATATATAACCTACGTAGAAAACAATCTCTCTGTTGACTCTGTGGGGACGTACTTCCGGCACATTGGGTTATCTTCTGTCTCCCTCTGCAAGCCTACGTTCCGCGCCTCGCAGTTATCGTTCGGGAGTCGATTCTGCGACCCGCAAATCGTTGGTTTCCGGCGAATTCGGGGGAGATGGTCGAACGCAATACATTGGTCCGATCCACATCAGTATGTAATAATGCAGAAAGTTACTTGGAGGTTGACCGGTATGTTCTTGTTACGATGGAGATGGAAAGCGAGCAGCCGTTAGAAGGCCTTACGGTCATCGACTGCGCATCGCTGTTGGCCGGGCCGTGGACCGCCACTCTGTTGGGCGACTTCGGCGCCGAAGTCATCAAAATCGAACACCCTAACGGGGATGGCATCCGCCACCACGGCGACTACGACGAGGAACTCCACTGGAAGGCCCTCGGCCGCAACAAAAAGAGCGTCTGCGTCGACCTCCACTACGAAGAAGGCCAACAACTGGTACAGGAGTTGGTGGAGGAGGCGGACGTGTTCATCGAGAACTTCCGGCCGGGCCGACTCGAGGAGTGGAACCTCGGTTGGGAGACCCTCTCGGAGATCAACCCGGAACTGGTGATGGTCCGGACCACCGGCTTCGGCCAGACCGGCCCCTACAAGGACTTCCCCGGCTTCGGCACCCTCGCCGAAGCCATGAGCGGCTTCGCCTACATCACCGGCCAAGAAGACGGGCCGCCGACGCTGCCGCCGTTCGGGTTGGCGGACGCGATCTCGGCGATGCATTCGACGTTCGCGACGATGTTCGCCTTGTACTGGCGCGACGTCAACGACGGTACGGGCCAGTACATCGACTCCAGCGTGCTCGAGCCCATCTTCGGCGCACTCATGCACACCGACGTTCCGGCGTACGATCAGAAAGGGATCGTTCGGGAGCGCCAGGGCAACCGCAGTTCCAATTCTGCCCCGCGGAACACGTACAAGACGAAAGACGATCGGTGGGTGGCGATCTCGACCAGCGCCGAGAACATCGCCAAGCGCGTCCTCCGACTGGTCGGCGGCGAGGACCTCGTCAACGACCCCCGCTTCCAGACGACGCAGGACCGTCTCGAACACGTAGACGAGATCGACGCGATCATGCAGGACTGGTTCTCCGAACACACCCGCGAGGAGGCGCTCGAGGAGTTCCGCGAGGTCGAAGCCGCCATCGGACCGGTGTACAACATGGAGGACATCTTCGAAGATCCCCACTTCAACGAACGTGATGCCCTTATCGACGTCGAGGACGAGGAACTCGGCGAGATCACCATGACCGGCGTGTTCCCGAAGCTGTCCGAAACACCCGGCAGTGTCGACCACCCCGGTCCGCCGCTCGGGGCGCACACGGAGGAGCTGTTGAGCGAACGGACCTCGGCGACGCCGGAGGACATCGAACAGTTAGCGGACGACGGCGTCGTCAACGTCGGCGACCGGTAGCCGACGGTCTCTCGTACTCCCCGTCGGATATCGACGAAAGTACTGGTAGCCGACGAGCTCGCGACGAGTCAGAACAACTTGACGGTTGCGTCGGTTCGGGACTCGACGTCGCTCGCGAACGCGTCGGCGTCAGTCTCGATCCGTTCGAAGGTGTCGCTGACGTCGGGGAAGTCCTTCCGGGTGTTGTAGTGGACCGGGAGGACCAGTTCCGGATCGACGCTCTCCGCAAATTCGGCCGCTTCCCGTCTGTCCATGGTGAAACTCCCGCCGATCGGCGGAATGAAGACGTCCGCTTCGACGTCGGCGAGTTCGTCGAGGAAGTCGGTGTCGCTGGCGAAGTACACGTCCACGCCGTCGATCGTCAGCAGGAGACCGATGACCTCCCCCTCGGCGTGGAACGGGTCGCCGCTCTCTCGGACGTGCTCGCCGTCAGGATCGTTGTACGCCGGGAGCGCGCGGGCGCGGATGCGGTCGTTCACGTCGACCTCACCGTCGGCCGGAATCGGCGTAACGTCGAGGTCGAGTTCGTCCGTGTCGATCTGGTCGTACGCGGCGACGGTCGTGTCCTGCGTGGCAATCGACCGGATCGCGTCCGGGTCGTAGTGGTCGTAGTCGTCGTGGCTCACGAGGACGACGTCGGCCGCTTTCGGATCGTCCCCGAGAACTGGACTCCAGGGATCGATGTACGTGACCTGTCCGTCGTCGGTCGTGACGACGACCGTTGCGTGGCCGGGACGCTCGAACGTGAGGGTCTCGAAGTTGACCTCCATAGTTGTCGGTATCCATGTACGGCTACATTAAACTAGTTATAACGGGGGTGATTGATGCGGGGTGGTACTATCCAGAATCGGACAGTAGCACCGATGCACGCCGCCATCAGGATGTGGGATAGCGGATTCGAATGTGCGACGGCGGAAGTGGAGCCCGGACGCAGAAATCGAACGCGGTTGCGGACGGCCTAGATGAGATCGCCGATGTCTTCGTCGTCCTTCATCGGGAAGTAGCAGGCTTTCCTGTGCTCCGTCGACTCGGCAGTTTCACCGTTCCCGTCGGCACGCTTCATCTGGGACTGGGCGGGTTCGGCGGCGGTGAGTTCAGGGTCGGTCTGGCGGCACTCCCCCTGCGCGTGCGGGCAACGCGGAGCGAAGTTGCATCCCTCGGGGAGGTCGACAGGGTCCGGTGGTTCGCCCGGCAGGAGGATGGGCTGGCGGTCCTTGGTCGGGTCCTGGTCCGGGGAGGCGGCCAGCAGAGCCGCGGTGTACGGATGGCGGGGACTGGTGATGACGTCCTTACTGTTGCCCACTTCGACTAGCCGCCCCAGATACATGATCGCCAATCTGTCGGAGACGTGGGCGAGGCTCGCCAGGTCGTGGGAGATGTAGAGGATGCCGATATCCTCCTTCCGGGAGAGTCGCTTGAAGAGGTTCAGGAGCCCCATCTTCAGTGAGACGTCGAGCATCGACGCTGGTTCGTCGCACACGATAAAGTCGGGTTCCACAGCGAGCGCACGGGCGACCGCAACCCGCTGTCGCTCTCCGCCGCTGAGCTCGTGGGGATACTTCTCGAGATACCGCTCGGCCGGCCCGAGCCCGACCTCCTCAAGCGTCTCGATTACCTTCTGTTGGCGGCTGCCGTCCTTGGCGTCGTAGAGGTCGTGGATCTTGAGCGGTTCGGTGATGAGCCGCCGCACCCGTTGGCGCGGGTTCAGCGAATCGAACGGGTCCTGGAAGACGAACTGAACGTCCTTGCGGAACTGTTGCATGTCCTTCTCCCGGTACTCGGCTATATCGTCGCCCTTGAACAGAATCTCGCCGTCGGTCGGATCCTCGAGCCGCACGACCGTCTCTCCGAGGGTGGACTTCCCGCACCCGCTCTCGCCAGCGAGGCCAACGATCTCCGACCGGTGAACGTTTATATCGACGCCGTCGACGGCTTTGACGTAGTCCGGTTCCGCTCCCGAAAGCTTGTCAGTAAGCGGCTGGTAGAGGGGGTACCACTTCTTGAGCTCGTTCGTCTCGAGGATGAGCTCGCCCGCGGTGTCATCGTGCGACTCCCCCTCGTCCGCCGGGGTGGTCCCCCAGGTCTCGGGCTCCCGGGCGAGTGCTCGCATCTCCTCGTGCTCGTCTGCGAAGTGACACGCCGACTGCTGGTCGGCACCCTCGACGTCGACGAGAGGTGGATGTTCGGCTTCGCACTCCTCCTCAGCGAACGGACACCGCTCCCTGAAGACGCACTCCGTCGGTTCCGATTCGAGGACTGGAGGCGATCCGGGAATCGAGACGGGGCTGTTGTCGATGTTGTCGAGTTCGGGGAACGAGTTCTTCAGCCCCATCGTGTAGGGGTTCGACGGCGAGTTTAGCACCTGCTCAGTACTCCCTTGCTCCATGACCTTCCCCCCGTACAGGATAGATAGCTTGTCGGCCATCTCGGCGATCACGCCGATGTCGTGGGTTATCATCAGCAGTGATGCACCGGTTCGCTCCTGCATCTCCAGGATCTTCGAGTGGATCTTGTCCTGGACGATGACGTCGAGGCCGGTCGTCGGCTCGTCGGCGATGATGAGTTTTGGCTCCAACGCCATCGCCATCGCGATCGTCACTCGTTGGCGCATTCCACCGCTGAACTCGTGAGGATAATCGTCGATGCGGTTCGAGTCGAGTCCGACGGTATCGAACACCTCCTTGACTCGCTCGCGTGCCTCCTTCTTCGAGACGTCGCGGTGTTTCCGGATCGCCTGGACGATCTGGCTTCCCGTCGACATCACGGGGTCAAGCGCGTCCATCGCACTCTGTGGGATGTAGGCGATGTCCTCCCACCGCAGATGCTGCTGCTCTTTCGCCTCCATTCCGAGCATGTCGTGTCCGTCGAACTGCACCCTACTTTCCTCACCGACGGACCCGTTGTTGGGCAGGAGTCCGAGAACGGCGTCCCCGATAGTGGATTTTCCGCTTCCGCTTTCGCCGACGAGACCGTATATCTCCCCCTCCTCGATGTCGAACGAGACCCCGTTCACCGCGTACACTCGCCGTTCTTCGGTACGGTACGTGACGGTGAGATCGTCGACTTCTAACAGGGACATGGCTAAACGGACCCCCGTTTCTCGGTCACGCTCGCGGTCCCGCGGTTGTGCTCCGGGACGCGATGAGCCCCATCGCTACAGTGTAGCATACCACATAGACTTGTACCGGGCAGACATATAAATTTGCATCCCAAGCGACCGCGGCTCCCGGCCGAGACGACGATAGAGGGGACGACGCGAACATCTCCGCCGGCTTCCCGTCGCTACCCGGTGTCGGTGACCGATAAATATACGGGCTTCCCCCGAGCATTGATACGTGAATGCAACCCACGGAAAGCGAGCAGCCGTTAGAAGGCCTTACGGTCATCGACTGCGCATCGCTGTTGGCCGGGCCGTGGACCGCCACCCTGTTGGGCGACTTCGGCGCCGAAGTCATCAAAATCGAACACCCGAATGGAGATGGCATCCGCCACCACGGCGACTACGACGAGGAACTCCACTGGAAGGCCCTCGGCCGCAACAAAAAGAGCGTCTGCATCGACCTCCACTACGAAGACGGACAGGAGACGGTTCAGGAGTTGGTGGAGGAGGCGGACGTGTTCATCGAGAACTTCCGGCCGGGCCGACTCGAGGAGTGGAACCTCGGTTGGGAGACCCTCTCGGAGATCAACCCGGAACTGGTGATGGTCCGGACCACCGGCTTCGGCCAGACCGGCCCCTACAAG
>NZ_QPMJ01000006.1 GCF_003369835.1 Halorussus rarus
CGCGAGCGGTCGCCGTCCGCGCCCGCGGCCCGCCGGCTCCTCGACGCGGCGGCCGCGCCGGACCGGGCCGACCCCGACGAACTCGAAGCCGCGCTCGACCGCGCGGTCTCCGCGATCGAAACCGTGCGGACGCTCGAACGCGCATTCGAAGAGCTGCCCGACGCCGGCGAGGTCGCGCCGAGCGACGTCCGCCGGGCCGGCGACCGGCTCGACCGCCCGGACGACGAGGTCACGGCGGGCGTCAGGCGGCTGGCCGAGGCGGCCGCCGCGGACCGCTCGGCGACCGAGCGCCGCGAGACCGAGCGCGACAGGGTCGCCGAGGCGACCGACGTCCTCACGGCAGCCGCGACCGAGTCGGCCGACCTCGACGTGGGGCCGGACAGCGGCCGGCCGGCGGCCGAGCGGCTCCGCGGGCTCGCCGACGCCGTCGAGCGCGGCGAACTCGGCCTCGCCGAGGACGGCGCCGGCCGGGTCGGGCCGGTCGCGACGGAGGTGCGCCGGGAGCGCAGCCCGGAGAGCGCGGTCGCCAAGCGGCTGCTCGACCGGCTGGCCTCGCCCGGGCTTGGCGACCTCAGGGCCGCGCTCGACACCGCGGTCGAGCAGCTCGACGCCGCCTCCACGACCCGGAGCGTCGTGGCGGACCTCGACGACGAGTCGGTCCTCGAGCTGGCCGACGGCGTGGCGGCCCGGCTCGACGGAGCGACGGGGCCGGCCGCCGACGCGCTCGCCGACCGGGTCGCCGACCTCCGGGGGATGGTCGACCGGGCCGACGACTCGAACGCGGTCATCCCCTACGCGGTCCGCAGCGAGCTGCGGTTCTACGACCGGACCCTCGTCGACGAACTCGGCGCGTCGGGTGCCGGAGCCGCGAGCGCCGGGACGGCCGGCGCCGACCTCCCGGTCGCGGAGGTGGCCGACCGGCGCGAGGCGTTCGAGGACCGCTACGTCGACGGACGCCGAGATCACAACCACAGCATCCCGCTGCACTTCCTCTCGCTGGTGGACGCGCTCCGGGAGGACGCCGAGGCGGCGGCCGCGGCCGGCGACGACGCCCGGGCCGCCGGGCTGCTCGCGGCGGCCGACGAAACCCTCGACTACGTGGAAGAACTCTACGAGCGAAACGAGTACAGCGTGATGCTTCGTCGACTGCGCGGATAGGAGCGGGTTTTTTACGAGCTCTAAGGCAACATAATTTCTTTTTCCGTTAGGTATATGTGCGCGCTTTGTGGATAACCGAGAGACGTACCGACATGGTATATGTATTTGCTGGCACCGGGCAAGCGGGGAGCGCCATCGTGGACGACGTGTTCGGCCACCGACGCGTCTCCACCCCCGCGTCACCCCTGGTGTTCAACTCGACCATCCGGGACCTTCGGAACCTCTCGAACGTCGGCGAGGCCAACCAGTACGGCATCGCCGAACGGCACGGTCTCGTCGAGCGGGGCACGGCGGGGTTCGAAGAGCAGGTGACCGGCGGTTTCGGTCGGAACCCGGTACAGGCCGACCAGGTAATGGCGGACCACCGCGAGGAGCTGGTGGACAGGCTCGCGGCGCACTTCGACAAACCCGACGGGACGCCGGGCGACATCCCGTTCGCGTTCGTCTGCCTCGGGCTGGGCGGCGGCACCGGCTGCGGCATCGCGCCCCACGTCGCCGAGGCGATCAAGGAGTACACCGACGGCGTGGCCCAGATAATCGGCGTCGCGGTGCTGCCCAACACGAAGGGACCGATCGAGGAGGACGACGAACAGATCAGCGCGGGACGCCAGGCGTGGAACACCGTCTACGGGCTCGACCGACTGGAGGAGACCGTCGACGGCATCATCCTCGTGGACAACCAGCGGCTCGCCTACGAGGACGCCGCCGAGGGTCGGTTCGCCGAGTACAACGAGTACGTGGCCTCGGGGCTGGTCGACCTCATCTCGGGGTCGACGCTGGAGCGCATCGACCCCGGCGAGTACGACGACGTCGACCCGCCGGTCGTGGACCTCCAGGACGTCGTGACCTCGCTGTCGTTCGACACCCGCGGGACCAACCCCCGGCCGGGGTACGCCACCATCGGCAGGTCGGTCACGATGACCCAGTCGCTGCTGGGCTACCTGCTCCCGTTCGTCGGGGGCCAATCCGTCGACAGCAGCGCGCTCTCGCGGCTGGCAGCGAGCAAACAGACCCTCTCGGACGCCTCGCCGGACGAGGCCGAGAAGGCGATCGGACTCATCCGGGCGCCGGTCGAGTACATCTCGGGCGGCGGGAGGCGCATCGAGACCTCGACCGTGCGCCGGTTCCTCGAGAGCCAGTGCCCCGAGGTGAACCTCGGCGTGGCGCTGACCCGTCGGAACCTGGCGTCGTTCACCTCGCTGTTCACCTACCGGCGCGAGGACGTCGCCCGCATCGCCGAGATAGAGGAACGGGCCGACGAGTACGAGCGACAGAACGAGGCGCGGCAGACGGTATGACGCGGAAACAGCTCCTTGTAGGTCTTTTGGCCGTTGCCGTGCTCTCGGTGGTGATCGTGACGACCGTCGCCGGCGGATCGAACGCGGCGGCGGAGCCGCCGCTCGCCGAGCAGATACACGACCAGACCAACGCCACGAGGGCCGCGCTAACCGCCGCCGAGAACCCCTGGGCGCCGCGGGTCGGTGGCCTCGGAATCGGCCTCGCGGTCGGCCTGCTCGGCGGCGGGCTGGTCGCGTACGTGAACCGGGGTGACGGCGGGTGAGACGGCTTCTCGTCGGCCTCTTCGTCGTCGCGCTGGTCGTCGGACAGACGGGCGGGGCCGCGGCGACGTCCCCGAGCGCCGAGGCAGCCTGCGGACAGACCGGCGGCGGAGAAGTGCTCGTCGGGATACTGCCCGGCGCGTCGTCCCCGTCCGACTCGCAGGTGCTCACGGACGAGACGGGGCTCTACCCGGGCACGAGGTTCGAGGTGGCCCTCTGCAAGGACGGCCAGCTCAAGCACACCCGGGGCTCCGAGTGGGAGCTCGCGTCGACGCCCGGCCTGGAAGTGCTGAAGAAGGGCGACGCGACCGTGACCGTCAACGTGACCGGCGCCGAGCCGACGGTCGACCTGCCCGGGCTGGTCGACGGCAAGCAGAACCTCGGCGGCGTCTCGGTCGTGGTCCCGGACGGCTCGACCGCCGACTCGGCGCTGGCTGACGGGCAGATAACGTTCGAGAGCTCCGCCGCGGCCGACGCCTACAACGAGTCCGAAGGACGGTACCTCGCGGCGCTGTCGAACCTCACGGCGGCGACGGCCCGGCTGAACGAGTCGGCCGCCACGCTCGAAGCCGGCGAGGCCGACCCGGACAACCTCTCGGTCGCCGGCGAGTCGGTCGCAGACCCGGTCGTCAGGCATCGGAACGCCGTGGCGAACCGGAGCGACGCGCTCGAAGACACCCTCTACGAGGCGGCGTGGCGCTCCGGCGGCGACGCGTCGGCGCTGGCCGCGCTCGAGGCGGCCCAGCGGCGCGAGCGGACCGACGGCCGCGAGGCCGAGCGGGCGATGGAGCGGTACCTCTCGGCGCTCGAGCGCGCCGAGGGCGACGCGCAGACGACGGTGTGGCTCAACCTCGGCGGGGCTGCCCTGCTCGGCCTCGTCGTCGGGCTGGTCCCCGGCTGGAAGCTGACCGCGGGCAGGCTCGAGGACATCCGGTTCGACCGGCAGGTCAACTCGGACGTCGACTACGGGCTCGGCGTGTTCGTGCGGGTCGCGGGCCTGGCCGCGGTCGCGCTCGCGGTCGGAATCGGCGGCGCGGTCGCGCTGGGCGGACCCTCGATACTCGGAGGACTACTATGAAGCGAGAAACCAAGGCGGCACTCGGCATCGGCGGCATCGTCATCGCTGCGGCGGCGGTCGGACTCGTCCTGTTCCTGTTCACGAGTTCCCGGCTCGGCGTCGGCTTCATCGCCCTCGGAATCCCGGCGCTGCTCGTCGCCGGCGTCGGGGTCTACGTCCGGAGCGTGGTCTCCCGGCGGGGCACCAGCGAATCGAACTACACCGAGCAGCAGGCGACCCGGGCGGCGACCGACCTCCGGGAGTTCCACGCGGAGTTCGACGCGCTCCGGAGCGAGTACCCCGGCTGGGACGCCGACGACGTGAAGTCCGGCGTCGAGCGGATCGCCGACGACCTGGCGGACCAGGGCGTCGACTTCGACGCCGCTGCCGGCACCTTCTCGAGCAAGCGGTTCGGCGGGTCGGCCGACGTCCAGGACCTCGAGCGCATCCGGTCGGCGGTCGACGACCTCGAGACCTCCCTGACCGACTCGTTCGAGTCGTTCGTCCGGAGCGACCTCCGGCGGCTCCGCGACGAACTCGACCGGCTCGCGGACGCCGACCTCGCGACGGTCGGCTCTTGGCGCGGCCAGCAGGCGGTCGACGAGGCCGACCACGACGTCGAGGCGCTCGAGGACGTGCTGGCCGACCACCGCGCGGACGCGACCGACGCGGTCGGGCGGGCCGCCGACGAAGTGCGGCGCCTGCTCGCCGACGTGGACGGCCAGGTCGACGAGGCCCGGGTGGAGGACCTGCTCGACGACGCCGAGTCGCGGGCCGAGGCCGACGACCACGCCGGGGCGGTCGACGCGGCGCTCGACGCCCAGGCCGCGCTCGAGGGCGATCTCTCGGGCCGGTTCGAGGCCGACCGCGAGTCGGTCGAGAACCTGCTCGAGGCGGTCCAGTCGTCGGTGGCCGAGGAGTACGTCTCCACGCGCCACGTCGAGCGCGTCGAGGAGGTCGACGCCGCGATGGCGTCGCTCGACTCGGCGCTCGACGTGAGCGACCTCCGGCGCCACCGCGACGCGCTCCGGGAAGCCTGCGTCGCGATGGTCGAGGAGATGGAGGGCGACCTCGAGGACGACCTCTCGGCCCTCGGCGATGCCGACGTCCCGGCCGACTACTACGAGTGGCCCTCGGCCGGTGACGAGGAGTACGCGGCCCAGCTCCGCCGGACCGACGACCTCGACGAGTTCCGGCTCACCTGGACCGGCGCGGTCGGCGACCTGTCGAACGCGCTCGACCGGCTGTCGGAGAAGGCGTCGGTCGCCCGGTCGTACGACGACATCGAGTCGGTCATCGACGACGAGCTCCGGGCCGACGCCGAGGTGACGGCCGCGGACCTGCCGGTCAAGGAGGCCGGCGCGTTCATGGACCTCTACGCGCGCAAGCACGCGGAGGTGTCCTACGACCCGTCCGGCCCGGCGCTGTCGGCGGCGGGCGACGCCGAGACCCACGACGTGACCGTGTTCGCCCAGTTCGACGAGGGCGGGCCCAAGCGCGGCGTCACCCTCGAGATCGAGGGGACGGCCCACGCCGACGACGAGCACGTCCGGACCCACCTCGCCGAGGAGGTCACCTTCGAGGAGGTCCCCTACGGCGAGTACGCCGTCCGAGCCGACCCCGACCCCGACGACTACCGGACCCCCGAGGAGACCGTCACGGTCGACGACGACGTCGAGGTCGAGCTCACGATGGCGGAGGTCGGCCTGCGCGAGCAGGTCTGCGCGGGCGTCGAGGACGACATCCGCGAGTACCTGCCCGAACTCGCAGACGACCTGAGCGACCAGTACGACGAGGAGGGGTACCTCGCCGAGTCCATGGACTACCCCATCACCGACGACTACGTCCCCTGCCTGCTGGCGATGTGGGCCGAGCGGGAGGACCTGTCGGTGACCCGGACCGACGCCGACGGCGTGGTCGCGTTCGACGCCGAGCAGCTCGACCAGGAGGTCGAGATGGTCCTCCAGCACAACCTGGACGACGACGAGACGATGACGTTCGACGACTTCCGGTCGCGGTTCCTGTCGGCGCCGCTGCCCGACGACGTGATCCGGGAGGCGGTGACCGACTCCGCGGTCGCCGAGTCGGTCGAACTCACCCCCGACGGAGTAACCAAGCGAGCATAACATGTCACAAGCAGAGAACACCTTTACACGATGGGCGGTCATCGCCTCCGGCGAGGGTGGCGGGCGCATCGCGTCCCAGTTCTTCACCCGGTCGGACAACCCCGGCATCGACGACCGCATCCTCGTGATGAACACGAACCGCGCGGACATCCGAAACACCATCAGCCGCATCGAGGACAGCATCGACGACGAGGACCCGTGGACCCGCCACGCCCTGGAGTTCGGCTCCCAGCAGGGCGCGGGCAACTTCTTCGTGACCGGCGAGGAGGCCGCCCGCGAGGACCTAGACCGCATCGTCGGCAACATCAGCGACCTCGGCGGACACACCGACGCGTTCCTCCACGCCGCGACCCTCGGCGGCGGGACGGGCAACGGTTCGATCCCGTACATCATCGACCAGTTCAAGAGCGGGCTCGACACCAGCCAGCGCAAGGAGTGGATGGACAGCACCATCCACGCCGCGCTGGCGGTGTGGCCGTACTACTACGAGGCGCCCCAGCGCCAGTTCAACGCGGTCTGCGGGCTCTCGCGGCTGCTCCGGTCGTCGGACGGGAGCCAGAACGCCGACATGGTGCTGCTGGTGGCCAACTCCCACCTGAGCGACGACGAGTCGTCGGGCACCGACTACACCGAGGTCAACGAGTGGATCATCTCGGCCATCGACCTGATGATCGGCGCGGGCCGCGAGACCCGCGGGGTGATCGACATCCAGGACTACGTCACGGTGCCGTCCCAGATCGGGGCGTACCACTTCACCCCCGCGGTGGCCACCGACCTCAACGGCGACCTGTTCGAGATGGAGTACATGTTCGACAAGGCCGCCGAGAACGCCTTCGTCCCGATGGACGTGGGCACCTCCCGGGTCACCTACGCCGTGGTGCGAGCGCCCGAGCACATGATCGAGAGCGGCGACATCACCGAGCCGGACGTCCAGAACGCCTTCAACGACTGGAAGCGCAAGCACGGCCTGCTGGGCGCCTCGGGCATGACCAGCCTCACGCCAAAGCAGGAGCGGGGCAACGAGGTCGACGTCCTGCTGCTGCTGGGCGGGTTCGACCTGAACCCGCTGCTCGACCACTCCTGGGAGGAGTACGAGGAGTACAAGCGGAGCCTCGAATCCGGGCGGTCGCTCGGCAACGCCCGGCTCCCGGCCGACGAGCTCCAGCGCATCGAGGACAACCTCGACGAGTACAGGGAAATCAACGAGGGGTAGCCATGGCAGGCACGCGCCCCTCACGACGCGAACGCCTGGGGTCGGCCGCGCTGGCCGCGCTGCTGACCCTGTCGGTCGTCGCCGGGGTCGCCGGCGTCGGCGCCGCCCACGGCGACACCGACCACGTCAGCCGGGACGGCGACACGCTGGTCGTCAAGCTCGGCGACGAGCACGGCGTGAGCGAGACGAAGAAAATCACCGTATCGGTCGAAGGCGGCAAGTCGTACGAGAAGTCGGTCAAGAACAAGACCGATACGTTCCGGATTCCGGTCACGGAACTCAGCGCCCGGAAGACGGACCTGAAGGAAGCGACTGTCGCGGTGCGAGCGAACGGGTCCGAGCTATTCAACGAGACGGCCGACCTCCAGTATCTCAAGTTTGGCAACACGAAGAACGCCCAGTTCTCCGGCACCACGCTGCGGGTACCGCTGAAGCCGGCACTGGGCTACGCCGACGACACTAGCGTGTCGCTCGAACTCGACGGGGAGCCGAACGCGGTGAGCGGGACGGTCGAGTATCGCGACAACAACACCGACATCCTCGCCGTCTCGTTCGACGCCGCCAACCTCTCGCTCCCGGTCGCGAAGCAAGCGACCCTCTCGGTTCCTGACCGGGGGAAAACGACGTCGCTGCAACTCCGCAAGTACGTCGAGGACGCGACCGAGGTCGTGCAAGACGGCAGGACGCTCGCGGTGACGAACCCTCTGCTCGAAGACAGGAGCTACGATGTCGTGGTCAGCACGGAGCAACCGAGCGGCCGATTCGCGGCCCCGGTGGAGGCCGGCGAGGGTCGGCTCGAACTGACCGACTCGGCGCTGGCGACCGCGCAGAACGGGACCGTCTCGGTGTACCGCGACGGCGAGCTGTTGATAGATAGCGCGGACTACTCGGCCAGGACCGGCGAGAAAGTCGACGCGACGGTCGCCGACAACGGGACTACCGTGTCGCTTGACGGCGAGTCGATGACGTGGAACAAGACGACGCTCTGGCTGGCCAACGATTCCCGGTACGTCTCGGTTACAGTACCCGGCATCGTCGAGAACGGAAGCGTGAACCTGAGCCCCACGCCCTACCAGTTGGACCCGAACGGCAGCTACCGGGTCATCGTCGACGGGAAACACCTCGTCCGGGCGAACGTGACGGGCGACGGCGAGACCAACAACTCGCTGTTCTACGCGCCCGCGAACGCCGGCGGGAACGCGTCGGATTCCAACGGTGGCGGACTGGTAGGTCAGTTCGACCTCCCGTTTGGGAGCACACTCCTCATCGGCCTGCTGGTCGGCTTCTTGATCGGCGGCAGCGGTATCGTCTTCGTGTTACGGCGTGGCAGCAACGACCCCGACCCTGCCACTGCGGCCGGCTCCGCTGCGGGAACGACCACCCGCAACGACGAGTACACGGTCGACATCGAGGTCAGAGATGCCAAAACCGGCTCGCTCGTGACGGACGAGGTGACGGTCCGCGCCACGCAGAAGCACGGGAACGGCGGCTCGACCAACAGCGGCCACGGCGGCGAGGAGACGACGCTGACCGACGGTGAGGGCACGATGCGACTCGACAGGGGACGGTGGACCCTGGTCGCAGAGAGCGACGGCATCCGGGACAGGAAGAAGATACGAGTCCGGACCAACAAGGAGCTCACGTTCGACCTCGGCCCGCAGCAGGCAGCGGTCGAGGTGACCGACGGCGACGGCGAGCCGGTGTCTGACCTCCCGGTGACCGCCACGCCCGACGAGGGGGCGAGCGAGACGAGCCCGACCAACCCGAACGGGCGCGTCGGCTTCGAGCTCCCGCTCGCCGCGAGCCGGGTCGAGGTGGCCGCCGACCACGAGAAGTACGAGGGCGACCGGACGACCCTGTCGCTCGACGGCGACACCGCCGAGGGGTCGCTCTCGCTCCGGCCGCTGACCGGCGGTCTCGAGGTGACCGCGACGGTCGACGGCGCCGCCGTCGAAGGTCTCCCGGTCGAGGTCCGGCCCCGCGAGGAGGCGATTCGGAAACTCGGCGAGAGCAGGCGGTCGGCGACGACCGGCCCGGACGGCGTCGCCGCGTTCGACGACCTGCTCGTCGGCACGTACGAGGTCGCGATGGAAATTCCGGGCGGCGGCGACGCCTTCGCGGTCGAGTCGAAGCAGGTCGACGTCGGCGACGGGCGGCGGGCCCGCGCGACGCTCGACGCCGGCTTCGAGTACAGCCTCGGGCGGAGCCAGCGCGACCGCATCGCCGCGGTCCGGCGGGACGTCGACGCGATGGCGACCGCCTCGGGCCGCGACGTGGCGATTCCCCGGTACTACGGGAGCGTGGTGACAGACCTGCTCGATACGGTCGAGCGGCTCTCCCGGGAGGGCCACCGGTTCGCCACCGCCGACGCCGATCCCGACGCGGTGGTCTCGGCGCTGCTCGACGCGGCCGAGCGGTCGGTCGAGCTCGTCGACGACGCGATGGCGACCAAGCGCAACACCGACCTGTTCGGCGCCTGCGCGGACATGCCCGACCAGCGGGTCGAGTGGACCGGCGGCTTCGACGTCGACGTCCTCTTCGAGTTGCTGGCCGAGGACCGCAAGACCCAGCGCCAGACCGTGCTGACCCAGCTCCGGTCGGTCGACGACCGGATCAACGACGAGCGGGCCGACGTCGCGGTGGTCGCGCCGGCCCGCGAGCTCTGGGAGGGCGTCAAGGAGTTCGTCAACGCCGAGCGCGGCGACGACCCGGTCCGGGGCGCGGTGGTCGCGTTCGCCGCGGGCGGGCTGCTCGATGCCGTAGACGAGCTGTTCGACCACGAGCGACTGCGCGACCGACTCGAACGGACGGTGTTCTAATGACGGAGACACACAGACGAGCCCGATGCGTGTTCGCGGTGGCGCTCATCTGCTGGTCGCTGGTCGCGCCGGCGGCCGCGGCCCAGGAGGAGGCCTCGTCGCCGGAGACGGCCGACGAGTTCCTCGACGCGTTCCGCGGGCTCGAAGGGAACCCGGCGTTCCAGGAGTACAGCGAGTTCGAGGTGGTGCGGGCCCAGGCCGTCTCGGCCGTCCAGGTCGGGACGTTCACCGACGCGAAGGCCGAGCGGATGCGGCTGGTGCACGAGGTGCTGGTGACGTTCGACGAGGCGTACAACCTGAGCCGGAGCGGCTCGCGGACCGCGGCCCTCGAACGGGTGAACGAGACCGAGTCGCTGCTGGCCGACCTCCGGGCGGCCGGCGGGACCCAGTACGCCGCGCTGACCGGCATCGCGCTCGACCGGTTCTACGTCGACCAGGGCGAGGCGCTCCACGAGGCCGCGCTGGCGACCAACGACACCCGGACCAGGCTCGACCGGATGGCCAGCGCGGCCACCGCGTACAAGCGCGGCGGCGCGGTCCAGCAGTACTCGAACCTGGTCGTCCAGCGCGAGCGGCTCCAGTCGGCCTACCGGGCCGACGTGGAGGCGCTCAACGAGTCGGTGGCGGCCGCCCGGTCGTTCCTCGACTCCTGCGGCGAGGCGTGCGGCTCGCCCGTCGGCGCGCTCGCGGCCCACGGCACGGCGGTGTTCGACGAGTACGCCGCCGCCCGAAGCGCCAACGACCGGCTGGCCGCCGCCGAGACGGTGACCGCCGAACACGGGCTGGCCGACCGCGCCCGGACCGTCGGGGCGCTGCGCGAGCGCGCCCGGTCGGCGGTCACCGGGCTGGCGCTGGCCAGCGCGCTGCTCGCGCTCGGGTTCGCGCTCGTCGTCGCGGTCGTGGCGATGCTGTTCGCCCACCGGCTCGCGGCGTGGGGCCGCGACGTGGAGGACTCCCAGATCGGCGAGATCGTGCTGAGCGAGGAGGTCGCCCATGGATAAGCGCCGCCTGCTGACGGTCGCGGTGGCGCTGCTGGTCGGCCTCCACGCGATCGCCGGCCCGGTCGCGGCCGATTCGAGCGTCACGGTAAGTAGGGCGGAAGCCGCTGCAAGTTCTGGCGACACTGTTACGCGGGCACTGACCGCCACGTTCGTGGCGCAGTCGAACCAGTCTGTCACAGTCAACAATCAGATGGCTGACGGTGCAGTCGAGTTCGATTTCCAGGAGTGGGACGACCTCGATGGCGGCGCAAGCGGAACCAGTAACTCATGGACGATGCAGGCGGGCCACGAGTACGAGATCCGGTACGAAGCGACTATCCCGTCAAGCGCTACGGGCGGATACTATTACGGCGACACGGATGACCCGGACAACAACCGCCTCGAAGTTCGTGTCGTCGAACCCCGGTTCGGCAGCATCTACACCCAGGACGCGACCGTCGTGTTCAGGTCGAACGACGAGGGGAGCGCCACCAAGGAGGTCAGCATCTCCAACACCGGCGAGGGCCAGATGCGGCCGACCGAGGTCACGTTCAGCGGCGTGCCCGGCGGATTCTCGGCGAGCTACGACAGCCTGCCCAACACCGTCGACGCGGGCGAGTCGAGCGCGTTCGACCTCGAGATCGAGGCCGACTCGTCGGTGTCGAAGGGCACCTACCAGTTCCGGGCCACGGTACGCGACAACCTGGGGAACACCGAGAGCTTCGACGTGTCGGTCACCGTCGAGAAGCCCCCGGTGCTGGGCCTGGGAGGCGGCGGGTCCGAGGTCGACGTCGGCGACATCCTGGTCGGCAGCCAGCAGACGAAGGAGTTCACCGTCTCCGAGGAGGCCGGCTACACGGGGATCGACGGCGTCAGCGCCCGCATCACCAACTCCGACCAGTACGGGTCGATCAGCTTCGACCAGTTGCGCTACCTCGACACCAGCCCCGGCGGAAGCGACACCGCCGAGGTGACGATCTCGGTCGGCGAGAACGCGGCCCAGCACGCCGACATCGAGTGGTCGGCGTTCCTCAAGCCCGGCGGCGAGAACAGCGTGGGCGAGGAGATCGACTTCACCGGCCGGGTCATCTATCCGGCCCGGTTCGGGAGCCTGACGATGTCGAACGCGTCGATGGTGTTCGACGAGCCGAAGTCGGAGGTCGGCACACAGACCAAGACGGTGACGGTGACCGTCCCCAACGACGGCGACCTGCGGATGAACGTCCTCGACGCGACCGCGCGGACCGACAGCACGGCAGTCACCGCCAGCGTCGTGGACACCCCCGACACCATCGGAGGGCTCTCGGAGGGCGGGGTGCGGGTCCGCATCGAGGCCGACCCCGACACGCCCGAGGGCAGCCACGGGCTCGGCGTCTCCGTCGACACCGAGAACGCGGGCAGCGAGAGCATCACCAGGCAGATCGACATCACCCACGGCATCGAGATGTCGGTCGAGAAGACCGGGCTCAGCTACGGCGACGTCATCGTCACGAAGAACCTGACGATGAGCACCGACGTGGCCGAGGCGCTGGAGTACCGGGACGTGACCGGGCTGTCGGTCACGAAGCAGTCCGGACCCGAGGAGTGGCTGACCGTGGTCGAGCGCCCGCCCGAGACGCTGGACGCGGGCGAGACCGCCCCGTTCGTCGTGGCGCTCCGGTTCGACACGGCGGCCGAGCTCTACCGGGAGTACACCTGGACCTACCGGGTGTCGGGCGACGGAGTCGAGACCGAGACCGTCACGGTGACCGCGACGCCCAAGCCCTACTCGTTCGACCAGATACGCGACCCGCTAGACGAGTACACCGGGTCGGGCGACTGGCGGGGCCGGACGGCCGCCGGCATGGTGTCGGCGCTCGACGGCCTCGAACGCCAGCTCCGGGACGGCGGTAACGTCTCCCGGACCGACCTCTCGACGTCCATCGCGGCCGGCCGGGCGACGATGCTGTTCATCGAGTCGGTCGAGAACGCCAGCGAGACGATGGACGCGGAGGGCAACGAGGCCGCCCAGCAGCAGGTGGTCCGGGCGGCCGCGACGTACAACCTGCTCGACAGCTACGTCGCGAAGCTCGACGACCCGCAGCTCCGGCGGTCGGCCGGCGAGTCGCGGGCCGCCGCGAAGGAGCGGGCCGAGCGACTGATCGGCGCCCAGACCGACTACTACCGGTCGCGGCTCGATTCGGGCAACGTCTCGATGATCGAGCGCGCCCACATGAAACGCCAGCTCGCCCAGTTGGCCTCGCTTCAGGGCGAGACGAAGCGGGCCGAGCGCCTCCGGAAGGAGTCGGCCGCCGCGTTCGACGCCTACAGCGAGACCGTCAAGGAGGCCAACCAGGAGCGTCAGTCGGCCCGCCAGCTCCGCGAGGAGCTGCGCGGCGGGATGCTGACGGTCGTGGCCGGCCAGCCGCTGATGGTCAACCCGATGAACTGGGACGCCTTCGAGGAGCAGTCGGCGGCCGTGAGCGCGACCTACGGCGAGGCCGCGACCGCCTTCAGTCAGGCGGGCGCGACCGAGGAGGCCCGGCGGGTCCGGAGCGAGCGCCAGCAGGCCGTCGGCCGGCTCCAGGTGGCACGCTACTCGATGTACGGCTCGACCGCGGCCTACGGGCTCGGATTCGTGGGCCTGCTGGTCTACCTGACGCGCAACACCTACGCCTACGTCCGGGACGCCCGCGAGGCGGTCAGCGGCGACTTCCTCGTGGCCTCCTGACGCGGCGCGGAGCGCGACCGACCCGGAACTCGCAGTTCATTTTTGGCGACCGACGACCGAGGAAGGTCGACGCCTCCCGACGATTCGCGGCTACAGAAAACGGGTAGAGACGCGCATGGTGCACTGGAACGGGGAAGAGCGGGTCGGCCGGAAGAAGAGGCGAGGCCGACTGCGACTCGGCGTCCCAGACGGGGAGCTCAGACGTCCTCGAACCGCGAGACGAGGTGGTCCGCACCGCCGTCGTCGGCGTCGTCGTCGCGCTCGACCGTCCAGTCGGCCAGCGCCGCCTCGGACCAGTCGTCCTCGTCGGCCGGCGCCGGCCCGCGGAGTTCGAGTTCGGTCTCCCCGTCGTCGGCCGAGAGCGCGACCGTCACCGTCGCCTCCGGGCCCTCGGTCTCGACGTCGACGAAGTGGGTGAACCGCTCGCCGGGCGCGAGCCCGTCGACCGACTCGCTGCCGCCGTACATCAGGTCGCTGACCGCCTCGCCGGTCGCCGCGACCGAGAGGTCAGCGACCGGCGACTCGCCGCGGTTCTCGACCACGAGGACGACGCTGCCGTAGCCGCCCGAGACGCGGGTCTCGTCGCCGACGTCGGCCGCCAGAGCGTCGACTCCCTCCGCGGGGGCCGCGCTCGCGTCGGTCACCCGGCCGAGCGTCCCGAGGCGGTCTGGCTCGCCGTCGGCGAACTGGTACTCGACGACCGTCTCGGTCGCCGGGTCCTCGAGGGCAACCCCCTCGACATCCCGGGTCCACTCGACCGACTCGCCGGCCGGTACCCGGAGGTCGACGTCCCAGATGCCGAGATCGCGGGTGCCGATGCGCTCGACCGTGCAGTCGACGTCCCGACCGTTCGCCAGGTCGACCCGGACCTGGTAGCCCCCGTCCACCGGGTCGAGGACGACCTCCGCGGCGAGGTCGGCGGGCTCGACCGAGACCCGCTCGGCCGGGACCTCGCAGGTGGCGTCGGCCCCCGCGACCGTCGCGGCCGGAAGCTCGACCGTCCCGACGTCGGCGAAGGCGTGGTGGCGCTGTATCGTCGCACTGTCGCCGGGCGGGACGTCGCCGACCGCGACGGTCTCGTCGGGGAACGACGCCCGGACGGACTCGGCCCCGGCGTCGCCCTCGTTGCGGACCGTGACCCGCTCGCGGACCCCGTGGGTCCGGGCGGGCTCGGTCGTCTCCAGCCGACGGTCGACCGAGAGGACCGCGCCGTCGGCGGTCGCCCCGCCGGACTCGGAGTCGGTCGCGCCCGTCGCGACCGGTTCGTCGGCACCGGCCGGGGCCTCCGCCTGGCGCTCGGCGGGCTCGTCGTCCGTCGACTCCGCAGCCATCGCGTCCGCTCGCGGCCCGGCATCGGCCCCGTCCTGCGAGTCGACGGGCTCGCGCGGCGGTTCGGGGGCGGACTCGCGGACGTCGGCGTCGGACCGAGGCGACGCGGCCGAATCCCGTCGGGAGTCGGCGTCTCCGCGGGGCCGGTCGGCCGTTCGCTGCCGGGCCCGGGCGTCCCGCTCGCGGGGTGGGGCGCGCCCGGTCCCCTCCCGGCGGGGCCGGCGGTCGTCCCGTCGGCTCCGGGGCGCGTGGCCGTCCCGGTCTCGTCGCGGGGCGGGAGCCTCCTCGCGTCTGGCCGCGGACCCGTCACCCTCGCGTCGATGCGGCTCGCCGCCGGCGCCGCGCCGCGGGGAATCCTCGCGGCGGGACGCCCCGTCGCGTCGCGGACGGCGGTCGTCCGGGCGAGCCCGGTCCGCCCGGCCGCGGGCGCCGCCGAACTCGTCGGCCTCGAACCGCGCCGACGCGGTCGCGCCCGCGCCGGCCA
>NZ_QPMJ01000007.1 GCF_003369835.1 Halorussus rarus
ATAGCATTCAGTTGCTTCCGCCAGAGACCCACCGAGCTCTTCGAGCTCGGCAACCATTCCGGTTGATCCTGCCGGAGGCCATTGCTATCGGAGTCCGATTTAGCCATGCTAGTCGCACGGGTTCAGACCCGTGGCAGATAGCTCAGTAACACGTGGCCAAACTACCCTATGGATCGAGACAACCTCGGGAAACTGAGGCTAATCTCGAATACGGTTTCCACTCTGGAGTGAGGGAAACTAGAAACGCCCCGGCGCCATAGGATGTGGCTGCGGCCGATTAGGTAGACGGTGGGGTAACGGCCCACCGTGCCGATAATCGGTACGGGTTGTGAGAGCAAGAGCCCGGAGACGGAATCTGAGACAAGATTCCGGGCCCTACGGGGCGCAGCAGGCGCGAAAACTTTACACTGCACGACAGTGCGATAAGGGGACTCCGAGTGCGAGGGCATATAGTCCTCGCTTTTGTACACCGTAGGGAGGTGTACGAATAAGGGCTGGGCAAGACCGGTGCCAGCCGCCGCGGTAATACCGGCAGCCCGAGTGATGGCCGCTATTATTGGGCCTAAAGCGTCCGTAGCCAGCCAGACAGGTCCGTCGGGAAATCCAGTCGCTCAACGACTGGGCGTCCGGCGGAAACCAGCTGGCTTGGGGCCGGAAGATCCGAGGGGTACGTCCGGGGTAGGAGTGAAATCCTGTAATCCTGGACGGACCACCGGTGGCGAAAGCGCCTCGGAAAGACGGACCCGACGGTGAGGGACGAAAGCTAGGGTCACGAACCGGATTAGATACCCGGGTAGTCCTAGCTGTAAACGATGCTCGCTAAGTATGGCACACACTACGAGTGTGTGCTGTGCTGTAGTGAAGACGAGAAGCGAGCCGCCTGGGAAGTACGTCCGCAAGGATGAAACTTAAAGGAATTGGCGGGGGAGCACTACAACCGGAGGAGCCTGCGGTTTAATTGGACTCAACGCCGGACATCTCACCAGCTCCGACAGTAGGAGTGACGGTCAGTGTGATGAGCTTACCAGACCTACTGAGAGGAGGTGCATGGCCGCCGTCAGCTCGTACCGTGAGGCATCCTGTTAAGTCAGGCAACGAGCGAGACCCGCACTCCTAATTGCCAGCAATACCCTCGTGGTAGTTGGGTACATTAGGAGGACCGCCACGGCTAACGTGGAGGAAGGAACGGGCAACGGTAGGTCAGCATGCCCCGAATGAGCTGGGCTACACGCGGGCTACAATGGCCAGGACAACGGGTTCCAACCGCGAAAGCGGACGGTAATCTCTGAAACCTGGTCGTAGTTCGGATTGAGGGCTGAAATTCGCCCTCATGAAGCTGGATTCGGTAGTAATCGCGCTTCAGAAGAGCGCGGTGAATACGTCCCTGCTCCTTGCACACACCGCCCGTCAAAGCACCCGAGTGAGGTCCGGATGAGGCCGCCTACGGCGGTCGAATCTGGGCTTCGCAAGGGGGCTTAAGTCGTAACAAGGTAGCCGTAGGGGAATCTGCGGCTGGATCACCTCCTACAGACCGAGACCAGGCCACCGCGCCTGGCTCACACCCGTCCACCACACCCGGTGGACACCAGAGGGGTCCTCGACGACCTCGACCGCTTCGGTGGTCGGGCACCTTCGAACTGCCAGGGCTGACGATCACATCCTCCCCGTCCGGGGAGGTGGGCCCATAGCTCAGTGGTAGAGTGCCTCCTTTGCAAGGAGGATGCCCTGGGTTCAAATCCCAGTGGGTCCATGTCGTGGGTCAGGTCGAAACCGTGCCCCTTAAGTGGGAGACGGCGCAACGATTTGATCCACAACGACCGATGCACTACACCGTGAGAGCGCGTGTAGGAAGGGTTCGATGCACGCTCCCCATGACACCCATGGGACGTGGCGATGACGACCGTATGTACGTGCAATCCAGGCGTCCACTGGACCCGAGTTCATCTGGGTCACAGTGCGATGTATGCATTCCAACAGCGTGGCTACTGTGCCAGCTGGTGGATGGCTCGGCTCGAGCGCCGACGACGGACGTGCCAAGCTGCGATAAGCCTCAGGGACCCGCACGGAGGGAAAGAACTGAGGATCTCCGAATGGGAATCCCCACCGCAATTGCCTCGCGCAATGGGGAACGCCGGGAATTGAAACATCTCAGTACCGGCAGGAAAAGAAACCGCAAGAGATGTCGTGAGTAACCGCGAGTAAAAGCGACACAGTCCAAACCGAAGCCCTCACGGGCAATGTGGTGTTCGGACTGACACCCATCGCCTGAACCTTCTCGTGAAGTCTTCTGGAACGGAGCGCGACACAGGGTGAAAGCCCCGTAACGAGAACCAGTAAGGCGTGCGTCAGCTCCAGAGTATCGGGGGTTGGATATCCCTCGTGAATATCGCGGGCATCGACCGCGAAGACTAAACACGTCTCGAGACCGATAGCGAACAAGTAGCGTGAGCGAACGCTGAAAAGCACCCCACAAAGGGAGGTGCAATAGGGCCTGAAATCAGCTGGCGATCGAGCGACGGAGCTCACAAGGTCCCGTGAAAAACGAACCGGGCGCAAGCCCCCAGTAGGAATCACGGGAAGCCGGTGTTCCGTCGTACGTTTTGAAAAACGAACCAGGGAGTGTGTTGAACTGGCAAGTCTAACCCGAGCATCGGGGGAGGCACAGGGAAACCAACATGGCCGCAGTCTTACGACGAGGGCCGCCGTCTTCAAGGGCGGGGAGTCAGTTCGACACGACCCGAAACCGGATGATCTACGCGTGGGCAAGGCGAAGCGTGCCGAAAGGCACGTGGAGGCCTGCTAGGGATGGTGTCCTACAATACCCTCCCGTGACCTACGTGTAGGGGTGAAAGGCCCATCGAATCCGGCAACAGCTGGTTCCGACCGAAACATGTCGAAGCATGACCTCTGCCGAGGTAGTCCGTGGGGTAGAGCGACCGATTGAGGGCGTCAACTCCGAGAGGAGTTGACCCCTCTGTCAAACTCCAAACCTACGGACGCCGTCGACGCAGGGAATCCGGTGTGCGGGGTAAGCCTGTGCACCGTGAGGGAGACAACCCAGAGCTGGGTTAAGGTCCCAAAGTGCGGACTAAGTGCGATCGAAGGTGGTCTCAAGCCCTAGACAGCCGGGAGGTGAGCTTAGAAGCAGCTACCCTCTAAGAAAAGCGTAACAGCTTACCGGCCGAGGTTTGAGGCGCCCAAAATGATCGGGGCTCAAGTCCGCCACCGAGACCTAGCCGCACCCGTAACACGGTGACCGAGTAGGTCGGCATTCTGCGCGGATGGAAGCATGGGTGAGAACTCATGTGGACCGCGTAGGAACGAAAATCCTGGTCATAGTAGCAGCGTTAGTCGGGTGAGAACCCCGACGGCCTTACGAGCAAGGGTTCCTCGACAATGCTGATCAGTCGAGGGTTAGCCGGTCCTAAGTCTCACCGTAACTCGAATGAGACAAAAGGGCAACGGGTTAATATTCCCGTGCTACCATACAACGAAACCGACGCCTTGGGAACCATCGAGCCGGGCTTTCGCCCGGTCGAATCTGGGAAATCCGTGGAAGCCGTAACGGCACGAAGCGGACGAAGCCAGAAACAGCGCAAGTCGATGCTACCTAGGGCCCGTGAAAAGGGAGTATGGTATCCGTACCGAGATCCGACACAGGTGCTCAGGCGGAGAAAGCCAAGGTCTGTCGGGAGTAACCGACGTTAGGGAATTCGGCAAGTTAGTCCCGTAAGTTCGCGATAAGGGATGCCTGCTCCGGATAGGAGCAGGTCGCAGTGACTCGGACGCTCCGACTGTCTAGTAACAACATAGGTGACCGCAAATCCGCAAGGACTCGTACGGTCACTGAATCCTGCCCAGTGCGGGTATCTGAACACCCAGTACAATGGGGCGAAGGACCCGTTAACGGCGGGGGTAACTATGACCCTCTTAAGGTAGCGTAGTACCTTGCCGCTTCAGTAGCGGCTTGCATGAATGGATCAACGAGAGCGTCACTGTCCCAACGTTGGGCCCGGTGAACTGTACGTTCCAGTGCGGAGTCTGGAGACCCCCAAGGGGAAGCGAAGACCCTATAGAGCTTTACTGCAGGCTGTCGCTGAGACACGGTCGCTAATGTGCAGCATAGGTAGGAGCCGCTACACAGGTACCCGCGCCAGCGGGCCACCGAGGCAACATTGAAATACTACCCGTTAGTGACTGTGACTCTCACTCCGGGAGGAGGACACCGGTAGCCGGGCAGTTTGACTGGGGCGGTACACGCTCGAAAAGATATCGAGCGTGCCCCAAGATTTCCTCATCCGGGTCGGGAACCCGGAACAGAGCGCAAGAGCAAAAGGAAGTCTGACAGTGTCCTGCACAACAAGGGACGCTGACGCGAAAGCGTGGTCTAGCGAACCTATCAGCCTGCTTGATGCGGGCGATAGATGACAGAAAAGCTACCTTAGGGATAACAGAGTCGTCACTCGCAAGAGCACATATCGACCGAGTGGCTTGCTACCTCGATGTCGGTTCCCTCCATCCTGCCCGTGCAGAAGCGGGCAAGGGTGAGGTTGTTCGCCTATTAAAGGAGGTCGTGAGCTGGGTTTAGACCGTCGTGAGACAGGTCGGCTGCTATCTATTGGGGGTGTCAAGGTATCTGACGGGAACGATCGTATAGTACGAGAGGAACTCCGATTGGTCACCACTGGTTTACCGGTCGTTCGAGAGAGCGCGTGCCGGGCAGCCACGTGACACGGGGTAAGAGCTGAACGCATCTAAGCTCGAAACCCACCTGGAAAAGAGATACTACTAAGATCACTCCTACAAGAGGAGTTCGATAGACTCGGGGTGTACGCGCCAAGGCAACGAGGCGTTGAGCCCGCGAGCACTAACAGATCGCGCCACACACTCATCACCGCACTTGGTACCCGGACGAACTCGGGTCCAGGCGCAAACTGGATTGCACGTAATCATACGGTCGGCAATCGGTCATTGGACCACCGACACTGGCGGAGAAATTCGCGGTTCGATTCCGCGAGTCGGCGTTAAGGCGGCCACAGCGGCGGGGCGACACCCGTACCCATCCCGAACACGGCAGTTAAGCCCGCCTGCGTTTCGGCAAGTACTGGAGTGCGCGAGCCTCTGGAAACCCCGATTCGCCGCCTCCCACTCATCCAACGGCCCATCACAGCACC